>JALUUK010000722.1 GCA_027021395.1 Acidobacteriota bacterium | reverse complement strand
GACTTCCCTACGAACCGGTCATACAGCTTGCAACGCCGATCACCAGGCTCGCGGTGATGGAAGGAAGAACGCTGGCCATCGGCGCCTACCGGACAAAGCTGGACGATGATTTCCGGATCATTGCGGATGACGACGAGGAGCGTCGTGCGATTCAAGAAGGAATGCGCTCCGTCGAAGACCGCATCACCGCCGATATGGATCCGCACCGCTCCGCATCGCAAATGGATGTCGATGAGATCGTTCTGATGTCGGAGATCCGCACTTGGCTGGAGGCTTTTGCGGAAATGTCGTACCAAACGATCGGTCATCGCAGAATTCGCAACCCGCGAATCTGGTCCATGCACGATCTCATCACCTTGACGGACGCTTCGCTTCGTTGATGACACAAAAAAATCGCTTCGATTACGGTCGGGTCGAACAATGGCAAACATGTCTCTTGCACTTTCGGGACGAGGCGATCTTTTTTTTCTGCGGCGGCACCCCATTGATCTTCTCCTGGGCTAGTATGGCAGTCGTGGGTTGTGTGGTTGCTGCAACGAATGGAGATCAACGGGATGCCGGTCCCCCAGGTTGTATCCTTCCAGAAGTGGATGCTCGAACACGAGGACTTCCTCGATCGCCTTGGGCATCACTGCGCAAGACGAATTGCCGACTCGATTCTCGAACGCGGCGAAGTGGACTGGGAAGATGTCATCAACGGCCTGTCCGAAGACATCGAGCGCGAGATGGGTTTTTTCGCGCCCCGAAACTTGGCCTAGTCCGACCCTTCCGTCTTGAACCATCGGCCGGGAGAAAAGCATGAAACGCGCAACGATGAATGCGCTTGTCGTCGATCGGGGGAGTACGGCGGTGACGCTTTGTTCGCCGACGACGGGGCGGGTTCGGCTTGACCGTGGTCAGGGTGAGATTCTCACCGGAGGCTCGCGTCTCGGCGTGCTCTTCCGCGACGAGCGCGCGATCGATTTGATCGTTCCAGCAGGGGTTGTCGGACGCATCGAATCGATTCATCGACACCAGGGTGTGATCGACGCCGACCATGGCTACGCTCTACTCAGCCTATCCACGCAAGCACTCGATGAGATCGGCGGCCTAGCGGAGAAAGCCGGCGGATCTTCGAAGTCAGCGGTGGGTGCGGAAGACACTCCAACCTTCGAGCTTCTTTCTTCGACCCACGGCACCTTCTATCACCGCGCCTCTCCGGAAAGCGACCCGTACGTCATTCCCGGACAAGCCGTCGCCGCCGGCCAGACCGTCGGCTTGATCGAGGTGATGAAGTGCTTTTCCCCCGTGCACTTCGAACCTCCCCCCGGCAACACTCGCGGCATCGTACGCCGAATCCTTCCCGGTGACGGTGACGAGGTGCAAAGCGGCGATGTGCTCTTGATCGTCGACCTCCGCGAAGAAGCGTAGCCGCTAGGAATCTGCGAGGTTCTCCGCAATCCAGCGGGGCTTTTCCATCTTGCAGGCATCGTAGACTCGGGCTGCGTATGCCATCAGCACC
>JALUUK010000721.1 GCA_027021395.1 Acidobacteriota bacterium | reverse complement strand
GTTTTTCGCTCGAGATCGATCCCGGCCCCTTGTCCGCCGTGCCGCTTCCTTTCCCCCGAGGTGCCGCGAGGCGAGAGGATCCTCTACGCGCCATCCTTTCCCCCGAGCACGACGCCGAAGACATTGCGTTCCTAAGCGAAGCCATCGCTCGCCTTGCGGCAACTTCCCCCGCATCCTGCACCTCTCACTAATCCAGGCTGGATCGAAAAAGCGCGCGTCCGCACGTCTCGGATGGAGGCCTTCATTCCGCAAGCTCTTGAAGCACGGAAGCACTCGACGCGAAGGTGCGAAGCGGGGGCCCCATGAACACCCCGAGGCTCGTCCGCACCTTCTTGCGGCTCGGCTCAGCCATAGAGCGGAAACAACCACAGCGCCATCATCTCGAGCACGACGACCGCCACGATATTGAGCACGAAACCGGCGCGCAGCATCTGCCCCAAGCTCACCCGGCCGGTGCCGAAGACGATGGCGTTGGGCGGCGTTGCCGCCGGCATCATGAATGCCATCGACGCTGCGATCGCCGCCGGCGCCATCAGAGCCAAAGCCGAATGACCGGCAACGCTCGCCGCAGCGAGCAACAAGGGCAGAACCATGGCCGTGGTGGCCGTATTGGACGCCACCTCGGTGAGAAAGACCACGGCACAAATGGTCAGCAACAAGAAGAGCGGCCACGGAAGATTTGCACGCGCGACGACCGTTTCGCCTAGCCACAAGGCGAGGCCGGAAACTTCCAGAGCGCGAGCGAGTGCCAACCCGCCGCCGAAAAGCAAGAGCACATCCCAGGGAAGCGCCCGGATCGCCTTCGCATCGAGCAGCCGGGACCCTGCCTTCCCATGTGAAGGCAAGATGAAAAGCAGCAGCGCTCCCGCAACTCCGATCGAAGCATCCGAAACGGCATCACGGCCGTTGGGCAAAAGCCCCTCCCAAAGGGGTCTAGACACCCAAAGCGTCGCCGTGAGCGCCACGACCGCCACGGTCCACCGTTCGGCCTTGCCCACAGTCCCGAGCGCACGCAGATCTTCGGCTACGGCTCTGCGGCCACCCGCAATGCTCGAGCGCTCGGGAGGATAGGCGCCATAGACGAGCCAAAACCACGCCAACGGCAAGATCACCGCGACGACCGGCACCCCGATGAGCATCCACCTCCAAAAGGTCAAGCGCTCCCCTGTGTTTTCTTCCAGAATCGACGCCAGAATCACATTGGGAGGAGTGCCGATCAAGGTACCGACACCGCCGATCGACGCGCCGTAGGCGATTCCCAGCATCAATGACGTCGCGAAGGGCGAGTCGTGCTCTCGCGCATCGTTCTTTGGCGACGATAGCCCCGCTAGAGCGAGGCCGACCGGCATCATCATTGCCGCCGTCGCGGAATTGCTGACGCCCATCGACAAGATAGCCGAGGCGAGCATCACGCCGAAAACGATGCGGCGCGTGCTGTTTCCCATCACATACACGAGGGAAAGCGCCAGGCGACGATCGATCTTCCACCGCTGCAACGCTGAG
>JALUUK010000720.1 GCA_027021395.1 Acidobacteriota bacterium | reverse complement strand
TACCTTACGGCGAACACGAAGACGCTGCTCGACCAAGGTTCACCCGAAGCGTCGCCGATCCACGGGCGGGACAAGGATGTGATCGTGATCGGTGGTGGCGATACCGGCACCGACTGTCTGGCGACCGCCGTGCGTCATGGTTGCCACAGCCTGGTCAATTTCGAACTGCTCCCCAAACCCCCGCTCCACCGCGCGGCGGATAATCCGTGGCCCCAGTGGCCTCGAATCTTGCGGACCGATTACGGCCACGAGGAAGCGAGGCACTGCTTCGGCCAGGATCCTCGCGTCTTCTGCATCCTGACCAAGGAGTTCCTCGACGACGGCGAAGGCAACGTCAAGGGCGTACGCACCGTCGATGTCGAATGGTCCAAGGTCGACGGCCGATGGAAGATGAGCGAGGTGGAGGGAAGCGAGCGCGAGTGGCCCGCCGATCTGGTGCTCCTGGCCATGGGATTCCTCGGACCGGAAGACTACCTGGCGGAACAGCTCGGCGTGGAGCGGGACGGGCGGTCGAACTACGACGCGGAACATGGCCGCTACGCCACGAGCCTCGAAGGCGTCTTCGCCGCCGGAGACTGCCGGCGAGGACAATCGCTGGTCGTGTGGGCCATCCACGAGGGTCGAGGCGCCGCTGAGGCGATCGATCGATATCTTGGCAGTAAGGGGAAGTAACGAAGGAGCAGGGCGTTCCCACCGCCATGGAATCAGCCTCCCGCGATTGGCGGTCAACTCGTATAATCGGCACATCCGCGGGAACGGTCCGACGGTCCCCGTCGTCCATCTGTCGCTTCGCTTGCCGCCGACGGCTCGGAAACTCGCTGCCATGAAATTCATCGTCGCCATCATCCAACCGACCAAGCTTCAGCCGGTCCAGGAAGCGCTGCAACGTATCGGCGTCGAGCGTATGACCGTCTGCGACGCTCAGGGATTCGGCCGGCAGCGAGGGCAGACCGAGATGTACCGCGGCGTGGAATATCGCACCAACCTGCTCCGCAAGATCGCACTCGAAATCGCCGTCAATGACGACTTCCTCGAACGCACGATCGACACCATCATGGAAGTCGCTCGAACCGGCACCGAGGGCAACATCGGCGACGGGAAGATCTTCGTTCTCCCGATGGGCGACGTGTGGCAGATCGGTGGAACGGAGCACGGCCCCGAGGCGATCTAGAGCCCTTCACAAGACCGCGGCACGATGTGGGAGCGACTCTTCTCGCGATACCCGGCAGACTGCCAACCGATCGCGACCCCGGTACGTCTCGGCGGCGGCTTCAGCGGAGCTCAGGTGTGGCACGCCGAGACTCCGTCGGGACCGATCGTAATTCGCCGGCACGCAGAACACTTCCCGAGTGCGTCCCGCCTCGAGTGGCTTCATCGGTCGCTACAGAGACTCGACCAACTCGGATGGCACGATGCCACGCCCTTGCCGCGACGGACGACCGACGGCGCCACGTGGGTCGCATGCAACGACCGACTTTGGGAGATCGTGAAACGACTCCCCGGTG
>JALUUK010000719.1 GCA_027021395.1 Acidobacteriota bacterium | reverse complement strand
CGGGGTTGATCTTTCAAGCGAACGCATCGACGTCGTGGCGGGTTTCATGGGGACGGGCGTTTCGCGCCCCTTCGGTGATCGAAAACGATCTCTATGTGCCCTCGGTGCCCGTGGCGATCCTCGATTGGGAAGACATCGACCGAGAAAACGTCGGCTTTCCCTTCTTCGCCGCGCTCGCGGAGGTGGTCTGCTCGATGCAGCCCGACAATTGCGGCGCGCCTCCGGGTGAAATCCCGAAGTACACCGCGGTGACGGCCGCCCGCGGTTCGCTCGATCTGCGCGAAGAGCGTACGGACTCGATCGAGGCGGGTTTTTCGTGGCGGCGCGATGGCTTCGGTGTTTCGGCTTCGATCTATCGCACGCGAACGACCGGTGGAATCGATTTTCCCGTCAAGGCGACCTACGGCAACGGACCGGACGGCGAGCCGGGAACGGCCGACGACATCATCTTGCCGGCGGATCCGGATGGGGACGGTATCGCAGAGGCTCCGGCGATGGATGTCTGTCCGCTGGTCAATGCGCTCCGGCCCTTTCGGGAACTCTGCCGGGTCGGAGCGGTGACCTATCCTCATTTCTTGTCCATCATGCTCGACGGTCAGATTCCGGCGCTCTTTGCCTATACGAACAGCGGTATCACCGAGAACTTCGGTATCGAAATCGGCGCGGATTGGACGGGTCGCAGAGGCCTGAGCTTCTTCACCACCTATTCTTGGCAAGATGATGCGCGTGCCGACGGTATCGCGATGCCGCGTCGCATCGACACGATGGTTGCCGAGCGCGAGCAGGGGGTCGATCTCAACGGCGACGGCCTCGTCGCCGATACGGCTCCTTTCGTCAACAATCCCCCCGGCCATCGCTTGAGCTTGGGGGGGAGTTGGGCCGGTCGATACTGGCAGGTGGGTGCAACGGTCGACTACGTCTCCAAAGCATTCTGGCAGGATGTTCTGACTCCCGACTTTTGGGGATGGACCGATGGCTACACGCTCGTCGGTGGACAAGTGCGCTGGCAGAGTCGATCGAAGCTCTTCGAGGTCAAGGTCCGCGTCACCAACCTCTTCGATGAGAGGATTCAGCAGCATATTTTCGGCGACGTGATCGGTCGTCGCTCTAGTCTGGCGTTGCGATGGCGTTGGGAGTAGTCGTTCTGGTCCGGCGGCGTTCTCGGCGTAGTATTCCGCTCGAGAGCGACCGGTCAGTGAATCGACCGAAGCGGCTGATCAAGGATGGCCGTCGGGGGAGGAGGGAAAAGCGATGAGGCAGAATGAGCGATCCGGCTATCGGCGTGTATCTCGAACGATCTTGGTGCTTCTTCCGGTTTTGCTTGGGTATGGGCTCTTTGCCCAAGCGGAGGCAGTGCGCGCACGCACACCGCAAGTGAATCTCGATGCGGAGTGGACCTATCTCGTAGAGCGGGGCGACGAGCTGCCGGCGGTCGCCGTCGGCTGGGAAACCCGAACCTTCTGGGACTTGCGCCCGTTTTCGTCGAAAGACTCCACCGTGGTGCAG
>JALUUK010000718.1 GCA_027021395.1 Acidobacteriota bacterium | reverse complement strand
CGGTCGAGTTCGCGCTCAGCGATCTCCCGAGCTTCTTCGGGCAGTTCGGCTTCCTTGATTCTCGCCTTGAATTCATCGACTTCGCGCGTGCGGTCATCCCCTTCGCCCAACTCGCGTTGAATCGCTTTCATCTGCTCGCGTAAGTAGAACTGTCGTTGCGTCTTGCCCACTTCGTCCATCACGCGAGATTGAATTTGCGACCCGAGTTCGGTGACTTGAATTTCGCGGGCCACACGCTGCGTGATCTTCTTGTAGCGCTCGGCAAGTGAAAGCAGCGGGAGCAACTCCATCTTGTCGGCAACGGGGATCGGCAGAACCGATGCGACGAGATCCGCGAGTCGGTTGGGATCGTCCTCCGGCAGAGTCAATTCGGAAATGTCGCCGGAAAGATTGGGATGGATCTCGACTAATTTTCGAAACTGCACCGCGAGATTGCGGGCCATCGCCTCGATCTCGACTCCCGTTTCGATGGTTTCCCGAAGCGGTGAGATGCGGGCCGAAAGATAGGGATCGAGCTGCGTGTATTCTTCCACCAGGATGCGGTTTTGTCCTTGAATGATCAGATTGATATTGCCGCCGCCGACACGAATGGCTTTGAGGACTTTGGCGACCGTACCGTGAAAAAAGAGGTCGTCCGGCGAAGGATCGTCGATCGCCGCATCCTTTTGCGAAACGACGACGACCGGAAGGTCTTTCTCGAGCGCGCTCTCGATCAATGCGAGTGTCTTGCGCCGACCGACGGAGATCGGCATGACGGCGTGGGGGAATAGCACGCTGTTCCGCAGCGGCAGCACCCCGGCAGGCTCGGGCTCATTCCCCTTCGTTGCGACCTCATCCTCGACCGCCGCCGTGTCGTCCCGTTCCTCGCCGGCGTCGGCCGGCACCTCGTCCGGGACTGAATCGGAGTAGGTGTCCTCGTCCTTCATCAATTTTCTCCGCATGACTCTCACGAGTTTGACACGCGGGTCGGGCCCCCGCCAAACCCGCCAATCGCTCAGAATATCAGGCTATCTTGCCGGAGAACACGTTCGGGGACGACGCGATAGTCGTAGAGTTCGAGGGAGAAGCTCCCCCGCCCCTGCGTCTTCGAGCGCAAGCTCGTCGAATAGCCGAACATCTCCGACAACGGCACCGTCCCGCGGACGAAGGCTAGGTTCCCGATCAACCCCGTCTCTTGGATTTCCGCCCGACGAGAACCGAGGTCCTTGACGACGGCACCGAGGCCGTCTTCCGGAACGCGGGCCTCGAGCTTCATGATCGGCTCGAGCAGCGACGTGCCGGAATGTGCAAAAGCATCGCGCAGCGCGAGGGAGATGGCCGCACCGAGAGGCACGAGAGGATCGGCGCATTCGCCGATCTCGATTCTCTCGAGCCGAGCACGAACGTCCATCATCGGATAGCCCATCGTCCCACCGGCTAGGCAGCCGCTGCGCAGTAGATCGAGGGCCTCGGTCTGGAGTTCCGCCGACAAACCCGAGACCGCCCCCGCGACTTCGACTTCCACGG
>JALUUK010000717.1 GCA_027021395.1 Acidobacteriota bacterium | reverse complement strand
GATCTCCGGTATGGCGCTGAGCTATTTGCTGTGGTTCTTCAGCGGGCGCTTCGTCGTGCTCGTCTTGGCGAGACTGCTCGGGGGCGTGATGAGCGGCAACATCTCGGTCGCTTCCGCGGCGGTGGCCGACGTGACTCCCGTCGAACGCCGCGCGGGCGCCATGGGAATCGTTGGAGCGGCGATCGGAGTGGGCTTCATCTTCGGGCCGGCGATTGGTGGAATGGCGAGCTTCATCGATCTGAGCGCGATGTGGCCGGCTGCTCATGCGTTCGGCATCAATCCGTTTTCTGCCGCGGCTGCGGGTGCCTTCGTACTGTCGATCATCAATCTGCTTTGGGTGCGACGGGCATTTGAAGAAACCTTGCCGTCGAGCGACGTTCGAGAACGAGTTCCTCGCGCGAAGCGCGGCGGGCGATTGGCTTGGTTGAACGACCGCAGCATTCCGGGGTTGCGATCCGCCTGTTGGCTGAACTTTTTCTTCCTTACCGCGTTTAGCGGCATGGAGTTTACGCTCACCTTCTTGGCGCTCGATCGCTTCGACTATACGCCGCGCATGATGGTTTGGATCTTTCTCTACGTCGGGGGACTCGTGGCGGTGATTCAGGGGGCGGCCGTGCGCCGACTCGCCCCACGTCTCGGCGAGAAGCGTTTGGTCGTCGTCGGTCTGCTGATGGCGGTCCCCGGCTTGCTCTTCATCGGTCGAAGCGCGACGCAGTCGTTGTTTTATACCGGCCTGGCTCTGATGGCCGTCGGTGCGGCGTTGACGATGCCTTCCGTGCGCTCTCTCGGCTCGCGCTACGCCACTGCAGCCCGCCAAGGCGAAGCTCTAGGGCAGATCGCTTCCGCCGGAGCCCTTGCCCGCGCCACGGGGCCGATTCTCGCCGGTTTGGCCTACTGGCGCCTCGGATCCCAACTCGTCTACACCATCGGCGCCGTATCGATCGCCATTCCCCTCTTCCTCGCTTTTTCCCTCCGCCCCCTTCCTTCGCCCGCGCCGCGCGACGACTAGCCCGGCTTCTTCATGAAGGGTTCCAAGAAGAAACCGGCTAGGTGCCCAAGCAGCATGAAGCTCGCCGCCAAAACGTTCTAGATAGACCACAGGCTCGATTTACTACCGCACAGACTCCGAGATGGTCGAGGTGCCGAAGTCGGCGTACATCTTCGGTGGAGGTGGGCCGATGGGCGTTTGCGGATGGAAAGAAACCAACTTCGTTGTTTTCGCTATCGTCGTTCTCGCGCTTCTCGGCACATCGGTTTCAATGCCGGCAGCGGTGCCGCCGGAAGTCGGGGCGACACTTCGCTTCGAAGCCGATGGGAGCACCCTTGTTTGGGACGCGGTGGCGGGAGCGGAGCGCTACAATCTCTATCGAGGCCTCATGGCCGACGGCAGCGATCTCGACTGCCTCGTCTTTCGGACTTCTCAGACCAGCGCGAACGATCCGGATCGACCCGTGTCCTTGTTCACTTACGTCGTGGCGGCGTGGAACGTCGACGGTGAAGGTTCGCTCG
>JALUUK010000716.1 GCA_027021395.1 Acidobacteriota bacterium | reverse complement strand
TACGGCTCCGGCTGCGGGCTCGGCCCTCTCGGCCGAGACAGTGACGGCAACGAACGCCCCACCCCGCCCGCCTGCCCCTAAGAATGAACACGACCGGAGGGCCGTCCGCTCGCACGAGCCGCCGTTTCTCCCGGCGATCGTAGTGGCCGGCCTTCGAAAAGCGACGTCGTTTGTGGCGGCTTGACTCCTCTAGTATTTTTCGAGGGTGCTGGTGGGCTTGCCCTGCTCGCGAGCAAGAACGATCTTGATTCCCGTGGGCTAGGAGACGATGCCCGAATGGAGTTCGATACGATGCACAATCGAAAAACGTCGATCCCTTTCCGCTGGATGCTCGCCGCAGCGCTTGCTGTCGTGGGAGCCTCCCCCGCCCTGGCCGTCGGCCCGGTCGACGTCGAAGTCGGCGTGGCCTACTGGCAACAGGACTACACATGGCAGACCGATCCCGGCGACTTTGCGATCGCCCGCAGCGCTGATGATCTCGGCTACTGGGGTAAGATCTGGGCTTTCAACTGGGGCCTGAGCGCCGCTCAGTTCAAAGGCAATTGGAACGGCGGCACGACGGACTACCTCAGCATCGATCTGATGCGCAAAGTGATTCATCCCACGCGCAACAACTATCTCGCACTCGGTGTCGGCTGGCAGCAGATCGACTATCAAGTGGACATCGGAACTCTGGTCGCTTCGACGGATTCCACCGGTGCCCGCCTGGTCGCCGACGCACGCGTCGGTCTGATCGGCATGCTCTACGCATATGGCAATGCGGCCTATCTCTTCGGGATGTCCGGCCCCGATTTCGACGACAACAAATACGGCACGGGCGACGGCATCGAGTACGAGTTCGGGCTCGCCGTCAAGCCCGCTCCCTTTCTCTGGCTTCGCGTCGGCTATCGCTTGACGAGAGTGTCTTGGAACTTTGCCGCCAACGGAGACTCCTACACGGACACTCGCGAATCCGACGGCTACCTCGCCGCTCTTTCTCTGACGTTCTAGCTCGAAAAGTTCCAGCCGAACACCCGCCGAGTTCTAAACGATGATTCGGCGAACGGGAATCCTCGCCGATGAGGGAGTCCGAACCCGCGATCGGGCCTTCGTCACATGACAAGACCGACGCACCTAGCCGGATACCCCGGATGCCGATGGATATCCTCATCGCGGGCGCGTTCTCAGCGCGAATGCGCATCCCGTTGTCGACTCCCGCGCGTCTCCCTGTAGCGCAGCTGTCCGAATTCAGGAAATCCCACGAAGGACTAGCGGGACATGAAATATCGAGATGGAACTTCGGGCTAGCTCGACTTGTCGTCTAGGCCTTCGGAGGAGTTCGTGCGGGATGCAGCGGAGCGGCGGAGCAGGATCAGGTTGCGGACGTAGGGTATCGGCGAAAAGGTGAAGCCGAAGATCATCACCGGGTCGAGTCGGTGCCAGGCATAGACCAGGATCATCAGCGAGCCGACGAGCGAGACCCACCAGAATCGCTGCGGCAGTTCCGATATCCCGCGCCGCTCGGAAACCCACCACTGCACGACGAATCGCGAGCCGTAGACGATGGAGCCGGTCATGCCGAAGGTCGCCCATGCCGGATCGCCGAAGTGCGGACGAGTCCATGCCGCCCATACGATGAACGTCAGCGCCGCCGCAGCCAACGGGCCGAGACGAGCCGTGGAAGCCGGTCGGCGGATCAACAGGTTGCGAGCGAAGATGAAGCCGTTGGGTAGGATGCCGAGCAAGTACACGGGCTCGGGCTTGAAGACTCCGTAGATCAGCGAGAAGAGAAATCCGGCGAGACTGAGAAACCAAAAGGATCGCGGCACCACCGATCGCTTCGCCCGCTCGGACATGGCCCACTGCAGGATCATCCGCAGGCCGTAGATCGCTTGGCCGAGCAGCCCCGATATCATGACGAGCGTCATCGCTCGTCTCGATCGACTCGGTCTTCCGGTCCGCTCTCTTCTCCGCGAGAGGGCGTCGCGCGCATGCTCTCATAGCGCCTGAGCGTGACCTTTCCGGCAGCGAAACCGCGAGGCTTACCGACTTCGCTACAGCGCGTGTAATGCACCGCCACCTTCCCCCCATGACGCGCCTTCGAATAGCCCGCTGCTAGCGAAGCAGCAAAAACCCTTGTCTCCTTCGGGAGACGATCGAGCCCGCCGGGGTTTCGAACGACGACGTGCGACCCGGATTCCGCTGCGACGTGAAACCAGAAATCTCGGGGCGAAGCGAGCTTGAAGGTCAAGATGTCGTTGTCCGGCGCTTGCTTGCCGACGAGCACGGTCATTCCATCAGGAGAGGTAAAGCGGCGAGCGACACTGCGACCGTGCCAAATGCCGAGATCGGCATCTTCCGGACCGGCACTCACTTCCTTCTTCCGCTTCGCCATGGCCTGCTCCGCTGGTACGATGCCACCGTGCCCGACCGTGCCACCCATCGCAAGCTGGCCCTTCTGCTGGGACTTTATTTCGTGCAGGGCCTTCCCTTCGGCTTCCAAGTCACGGCCGTACCGACCCTGTTACGCCAACAGGGAGTCTCGCTGGTCACCATCGGCTCGGTCTCGATGTTGCTCTCCCTTCCCTGGTTGTTGAAGATCCTCTGGGCGCCCCTGGTCGACCGATTCTACGCGCGCACCCTTGGGCGACGGCGCTCCTGGATTCTGCCGATGCAAGCGGCGCTGGTGTTCTGCTATCTCGCAGCGGCTTTTTTCAATCCGCTCACGCACCTGCCGGCGCTGCTCGCCTTGGTTTTCGTGATGAATACCTTCGCCGCCACCATGGACATCGCCGTCGATGGCTGGGCGGTGGATCTGCTCGAGCCCTCGGAACTCGGCTACGGCAATATCGGCCAAGTCGTCGGTTTCAAGCTGGGCATGCTGGTCGGTGGCGGGGTCGCTCTCTACGTCTCGGCGAGCATCCGTTGGGCCGCGATCTTCCCCGGCCTCGCCTTCCTCGTTGCTCTCGTGCTGCTATCGACCTTCCGAGCCCGAGAGACCGCACGCCCGATTTTGGGAACTTCGTATGAGCGCTCTCCGATCGACCTGCGGAAAATCGTCACGACCGTCGGGCGTTCGCTGGTGAATGCGCGCGGCCTGTGGCTGCTGCTCTTCGTCGCCACCTACAAGCTCGGAGAAACCCTTGCCGACCGCATGTTCAAGCCCTTCTTGGTGGATCTCGGATTCACGACCGAGCAGATGGGATGGTGGGCCGGGATCTGGGCCATCTCGTTCTCACTGGCGGGCTCATTTTTCGGCGGCGTGTTGGCATCGCGGATACCGCTGCTGTCTGCGGTGACGATCACGGCGGTGTTGAGGGTCGCTCCGCTCGCCGGCGAGTGGTGGATTTCGATCGCGCTGCCGGGCGAGCAGATCATCGCCGCAGTCATCGCCGCGGAACACTTCTTCGGTGGAGCACTGACGACCGCGGTTTTTGCTTTGATGATGTCTCGAGTCGAGCGCGAAGTCGGCGCCACGCACTATACCGCGCTCGCCACCGTCGAGGTCCTCGGCAAGTATCCGCTCGGTCCGATCGCCGGCTGGATCGCCGATCGTTTCGGCTACAGCGCGGTCTTTGCGACAGCGACATTGATTTCGGCGGCATTCCCGGCTCTGCTCATTCCCTTGCGTGAACGTCGATGACCGCCCTCACTCCTCATCCTTGGAGGTGATGCGGCCGCGAAGCTTCTTGATGCGACCGCGCTGTTCCTTCTCGCGCCGCCGGGACACTTTCGAAGCCGCCGTCGGCTTCGTCTTTCGGCGCGGCTTGGGAGGTTCGAGGTGCCGGCGAATCAATTCCACGAGGCGATCCCGAGCATCGCGACGGTTTCTTTCCCGCGTTCGATATCGTCGGGCCCGAATGACGATCACTCCCTGATCGGTGATGCGGGAACCCGCAGCCCGCATGACGCGATCCTTGACATCGTCGGGAATCGTCTCGCAAGCGGCGAGATCGAAGCGCAGCAACACGGCCGTGGCGACCTTGTTGACGTTCTGGCCGCCCGGTCCCGACGCACGAACGAATTCTTCTTCGATTTCGCTCTCGTCGATGGAGACTCCGGCTGCGATCTCGATCATGTTTCCTTCCTCTCGGGTAACATACACGCTTCGCAGCATACGACGACCTACGATACCCACCGGCCGAAAGCCCGGCGCTTTCCTCGCGCGAGAAGTCGTCAATCCCCGCGTTTTTTCGCGTCGCGTCTCGCCAAGAGTTGCGGCTTGGCCGTCGCCGGATCTTCGGGCCAAGCATGGCGACTATAGCGACGTGCGAGACTGCGGCGCAGAGCGGGATAGTGCCTCTCCCAAAACCCGGCCAAGTCTCGCGTGACCTGCACCGGCCGGCGGTTCGGCGCCATCATTTCCAGCACGAGAGAAACCCGCCCGCCGCCGACCGCCGGAACGGAATGCATACCGAAAAAGTCCTGTAGATAGCTCGCCACGGAGGGAGCTTTCCCCCGCCGGTATTCGACACGCAATGACTTTCCGGAAGCCAACGTGATGCGGTCCGGCGCCAATCTCTCGACCTGCGCGGCTTGTTTCGAACTGATCATGGCCTTCAGCGCACCGAGCACGTCGAGGCGACGCACCTCGTCGAGAGCCCGCAGCCCGTGGCAGAGCGTCTCCATACAGGAGGAGAGATCGAGATCTTCCCAACGCGGTATTTCCTCGTCGAGCGAATGCGCAAAGGCAAGACGTTCCTTCCAGCGCGCTAGAGCCTGAGAAGAACAGACGGAATCTAGGCCGCGACTGAGAATCTCTTTCGCTAGGCAGGATCCCGTCTCCTCGTCGCGGCAGTCTCGACGAATGCTCGTTTCGATGGCGATTCCGTCGTAGACCAAGCTCGACTCCGAAATGACGCTCTCGGATGCGTCGTCGAATCGCAACGCGCGCCGATGCTCGATCCTTTCCGGGTACAGGTCGAAGAGCCACTCTCCCTCGACGGCGCTAGCCGTGTGCACGATCGTTTCCCGACCCTCGCGTTGCACCGCATCGAGCGCGACGAGGATCTCCGCCTGCTGCACGATGGAAGTCGAAGAAAGACGCACGGCCTCGCCGCGCGCCAATTGCAAGAAGGGCGCACGCGCTTTACGCCTTCGTGCCACGCGATCGGGGTAGGCTCGTAGTGTGGAAATCAGCAGGGCTTTTTCATCGTTCGCATCCGCGGTCGATGCCGCCGGCCCGAGTTCTCGAAGAACCTGATCGCGTGCGCGGGCGATCCGCTGGTAAGAGCCGGCATCCATCTCCGAACGGCCGGGAGGGGCTTTGCGATCGGCGAGCGCTTCGAAACGCTCGAAAGCCTCCGCGCGAGCGAGCAGGTCCGACGAACCGTGCACGGTCGAACGCACACGACCTTCGCTGCGAACACCCGCAGTGATCCCCCGCTCGCCGAGCAGCACCGCCAAGAGCGCGCCGCGTCTCCGCTCACCCCGTTCATCCGCCTCGATGGCCAATGTCGCCTGTCGCGGGTGGAGCGGAAGACCCGCCATTCTGCGACCGCGGGCCGTCACCGAACCGTTCGCGTCCAACGCACCGAGTCTTTCGAGCAAGGTGAAAGCCGCTTCGAGGGACACGCGAGGGGGCGCCTCAAACCATTCCAAATCGTCCGCCCGCAAACCCATGGCGGCGATTTGCAGCACGACCTGCGAGAGGTCGAGGCGCCGGATCTCGGGGGTCGTGCTTTCCGGCGCATGCTCGAGATCTTCGCGAGGATAAAGCCGAAAGCAGCGTCCCGGACCGAGCCGACCCGCGCGACCCGCTCGTTGCAGCGCCGAGTGCTTGCTGATTCTCACGGTCTCTAGCGTCGGCAGGCCCGACCAAGGCGACGTGCCCGCTTCGCGCACCCATCCGCTGTCGATGACCGTGTCGATCCCCTCGATGGTCAACGACGTCTCCGCCACATTGGTGGCGAAGATCACCTTGGAAGTGGAGATGTCGTCCATCACTCGATCTTGCGCCGTGCGGGACATCTCACCGTAGAGATCGAACAACCTTACTCCCGTCGCTCGAGCCCAAGTCTCCGCCTCGCGATGCGCGCGCCGAATCTCGCGCACGCCGGGCAAGAAGACGAGCACGCCCCCCGTTGACCCTTCGGCAGCCACCCGACCGAGCGCATGACGAACTCGAAGTTCGAGAGATCGCCCATCGCGTGTGGAGTCGTGAACGATATCGATGGGAAAGGTACGGCCGGGAACCGTCACGACCGGGCCACCGATGAAGCGGGAGACCGGCTCGGGATCCATCGACGCGCTCATCACGACCAAAGCCAGATCCGGTCGGCTACGACGCACGCCTGCGAGCAGAGCTAGGGCGAGGTCGGTCTCGAGATGCCTCTCGTGAAATTCATCGATCAAGACCGCGGAGACGCCCCGCAGGTACGGATCGCCGATCAAGCGTCGCAGCAGGACGCCTTCGGTCATGAATTCTAGGCGCGTATGCGGCCCGATCTTTCGATCGAAGCGCACCTGATAGCCGACGGTCTCGCCGACCGCTTCTCCCATCTCCGATGCCACGAAGCGGGCCGCAAGTCGCGCTGCGAGGCGCCGAGGTTCGAGCACGAGAATTCGGCCCTCTCGCGCAAAACTCGCGTCGAGCAGAGCCCGAGGAAGTCGAGTGGTCTTGCCCGCACCGGTTTCCGCCACGAGAACGAGCGCGCCGTGCTTGCGGATCCCGTCCACGATGACCGGCAGCGATGCGTCGATGGGTAGGGCCTTCATCGGAGGGCATTTTGGGCCCATTTCGTCCGGTGCACATCCCCTAGGAGATGGAGGCGCCGCAAGTGGGCGCAGCGGGTCGATGCGCGCTATTCTCGACCCTTCTGCGGGTCGATCGTGCAGCGGGCCGAGGTGCATCGCCTCCTCGTAGCCGAGGCGCGGCGGCAGGATCGCAAGACCCACGAAAACCAGGAGACGACGACCATGGCATCCAATCCCACAGGCAACCGGTCCCGCGGTGTGGATTTCTTCGACCTAGACGGCGAGTTCACCGACGAAGAGAGAATGGTCCGCGACAGCGTGCGCGAATTCGTCAACGACGAGGTGCTGCCGGTGATCGGTGAGGCCTTCGAGCAGGGGCGATTCCCCAGTGAATTGGTCCCGGCGATGGGCGAGCTGAATCTCTTCGGCGCCAACCTCGAGGGCTTCGGCTGCGCGGGAGTCAGCGATACCGCCTACGGCTTGATCTGCCAAGAAC
>JALUUK010000715.1 GCA_027021395.1 Acidobacteriota bacterium | reverse complement strand
GTGATCTCGCGGCACACCGCCGACGGCTGGAGTCGGATGAATGGCGCGCAGCACCTCGACGACATGGAAGGGACGACGAAGTCGGCCGCGAATGGGCGTGCGCAGGTGCAGCAGATGCCGGAGTGCACGCACCTGTGGTTCATCGGGGCATTCGACGCTCGAGCAATGGTCGATGAGAGCGTTGCGAATGGCTCGGACGACGAGCGCATGCTCATTGCGATCCTTGGCATTGCCAAGCAGTTCCTTCGCCTGCAGCGAATCTTCAGAAAGATCGACGCTCGGCGTCTCGCTTCGTGTCGACGAGAGAATCGACGAACCGGCAAGGGCCTCGCTTTCCACTTCGAGGCCGCATCGGCGCACGAGGCGCTCGGGACTCCCGCCCAAGAAGATGCTTTCGCCGAAGCGAAAAGCGAAGCGGGTGCAGCCGGATGCCGCCGATCGCAAGCGCCGCAAGACGGGGGCGAGATCGGGTTTCCTCGCAAAGGTCACGCGAGTGCAACGCGCGGCCACGATCTTGGATGAGCGGCCAGCGGCGATCTCTCGGCGGATGGAGGCGACGGCTTCGTGCCACCTTTCGGAGGTGGTGACTTCTTCGGTGGATCGGCAAGGGTTCTGCCGCGCGCTCGTGGTGCCGGCGAGAAGGTGCGCGCAAAGGCGCTTCCACTCGTCTTCGATTTTCTCCGTATGGTCGAGGTCTTCTTGCGTGGCGTGGAAGATCAAGCGGGGCATTCTTCGATCGTCGAGATAGAGCCAGCGAGGGACGAAAAATCGGCTTGCCGGAAAATCTTGCCACGGCTCGTCGCTCGGGTCTGCGGTCTCGAGATCGAATGCCATGCCGCCGAAGGCTCGAGGGCTCCAAGGTGGCGATCCCGGGTGAGCGAAGAGCGGGCCGGCATGGTCGCCGAAGGCTTCCGGGGTGACCTCGAGCGCCGAGCCCAAACCCACCATCGTCGCCTCACCGCTTTGGTGCCACAGCAGTGCGGGAGAGACCGGCAGGTCGAAGAGGGCATCGGCGTCGCCGCAGGGTGCGGGTAGGGCGATGCTGCACAGGCGGCGCGGCCTTTGGGACGTTGCGCTCTTCGGCGAAAGCTGCGCGCTCCATTCGGTCAACGACCGTGCGAGAAAGGCCCAGCCGGATGCGATGATTTCCCGATCGGTGGTGGAGGGACCGGCGCCGTCCAGAGGAGGTGCATGCGTTTCGGCGCCGTCGCGACCTTTGAGTGAGGAGGAAGGAGAAGGATGTCTCACCGAGCACCCTCGCGTTGATTCGGGGGGAGTTCCCGAACGGCGTTCCATCGCGGGCCGCCGTGGATCTCGAGGTCGTCGAGCAAGGATGCCAGTTCCTGCGGGGGCAGGGCTTGCGGTCCGTCGCTGAGCGCTCGACCGGGCCGGGCATGGCACTCGATCAGCAAGCCGGCCGCACCGACGGCGACGGCTGCCCGGCTGAGCGGCGCGATGATGTCGCGGCGTCCGGCGGCATGCGAGGGATCGACGATGACCGGAAGCGAGTGC
>JALUUK010000714.1 GCA_027021395.1 Acidobacteriota bacterium | reverse complement strand
GAGTGTCGGCCCATCCTGCGCTCGTGAATGCGCGCGCGGCTTGGTCGCAGCGGGCCGTAACGGAGTTGGTTCGGCGGGAAATCGAGGCGGCCCGGCAGCGCGTCCGTCGAGGGAAGAGCGCTCCCTCCGCGGGCGAAGTGGCCGGGAGAGTCGCCGAGCGCTTTTCGCATCTTTCCC
Source organism: Acidobacteriota bacterium (assembly GCA_027021395.1). GTDB lineage: Bacteria > Acidobacteriota > Polarisedimenticolia > J045 > J045 > JALUUK01. The sequence goes on along the minus strand of JALUUK010000714.1, from coordinate 7,003 downwards.
GCGTGAGTCCCCGTCGGGTCGTCAATGCGACCGGAGTCGTCATCCATACGAACCTCGGGCGCGCACTACTCTCCGGGGAAGCCGCGCAGGCGGCGGCCGGGGCGGCGGAGGCGGCGAGCGACCTGGAATTCGACCTGGAAAGCGGCAAACGAGGTCGGCGACTCGCTTCGCTGCGTTCTTTGCTGGAAGTGATGTTCCCCGGCTACGGGGCCCTCGTCGTGAACAACAATGCGGCGGCGGTCCTGCTCGCCGTCAATACCCTTGCCCGTGGCAAGGAAGTCGTCATCTCACGAGGGCAACTGGTCGAAATCGGCGGTTCTTTCCGCATTCCCGACGTGCTCGAGCGCTCGGGGGCCGTATTGCGGGAGATCGGCACCACGAATCGCACTCATCCGCACGACTATCTTCGCGCCATCGGCGATCGGACGGGGCTGATTCTGGAAGTTTGGCCGAGCAACTATCGCGTCGTCGGCTTTACGCGAACGGTGGGTACCGCAGAACTCGCTCGGATGGCAAAGGAGGCCTCCTTGCCGCTCGTCGTCGATCAGGGATGCGGCCGGCCGTTTCGCGATTCATGCGAAGGCCTCAAGGATCCCTCCGTCGAGGAACTCTTATCGGCGGGGGCCTCGCTCGTTTGCTTTTCCGGAGACAAAGTCTTCGGGGGGCCGCAGGCGGGTATCCTCATCGGCGAGCGCGATGTCATTGCTCGCTGCGACCGCAATCCGCTCAATCGTGCGCTGCGGCCGGACAAGATGTGTTTGGCCGCGCTCGGTGCCGTTTGCAGAGCGTGGCTCTCCAACGCGCCGGAGAAGCATTTGCCGACGATCGCTGCGCTGAATGTGTCCTCGGAGGAATTGCGTCGCCGAGCTCTCGCGCTCGCTCGCCGTATTCGCCGGGCGGTGCCGGAATTGGAAGTGAAAGTCATGCCTTCCGTGGCTCGCGTGGGGGGCGGGTCGGCCCCGGGAAAAGATCTTCCCGGACACGTCGTGGCGGTCTATGAGGATGGCCTCGGCGAAGATGCTTTGATGGCGGCCCTGCGAAGCCATGAAACGCCGGTCATCGCGCGAATCCACGAAGGCCGGGTAGTCTTCGATCCGCGTACGCTACGAGATGGAGATGCGGTGACGATCGTTCAAGCTCTCGCCGCTACGATGCGTGGCGAAAATGCATCACATCCCCGTCGGTGACGGGGTATTCCTTACCTTCGAGCCGCAGCGTCGCATTTTCTTTCGCTTTGTTCAGGGAGCCCGCTTCGAGCAGGTCTTCAGCGCTGACGACTTCGGCGCGGATGAACCCTCTCTCAATGTCGGTATGAATGACACCGGCAGCCTTGCGCGCAGCCGTTCCGTTGCGCACCGTCCACGCTCGGCACTCATCTTCGCCGACGGTGAAGAAGGAGATCTGCCCTAGCAGGCGGTAGGAGGCCTGAATCAGACGATTCAGGGCCGGTTCGGAGACTCCGAGATCCGAGCGAAAAACCTCGGCATCTTCTTCGGGAAGAGCGGCGATCTCTTGCTCGATCTTCGCGGACAATGCAACGAAGTCGTATCCCGGCTTCGTTTCTAGATCGCCGAGGCCGAAAGCCGAGGCCGGCTTGCCGATCGACGATGTTTCGTCTTCGGGAAGATTCATGGCAACCAACATCGGCTTGGATGTCAAGAAGGCGTAGCCGCGCAGGTCTCGGAGTTCCGATGCGCCGAGATCGGCCGATCTTAGAGGTGTCTCATTCTCGAGGATGGAGACGATACGAGAAATGGTCGCTCGCTCCTTCTTGTCTTCGTCACGGTTGGTCTTGGCGATGATCGAGTCGAGGCGTTCGAGCCGGCGCTCGGCGACTTCGAGATCCGCGAGCAGCATTTCCGATTCCAGAAGCTCTAGATCGCGGGCCGGATCGACGGAGCCCTCGGGGTGGGGATCGCTCGGATCGTCCCAAGCTCGTAGGACGACGAGCAATGCATCGGCCGGACGCAGCGCGTTGATGACGGGATTGTCCGTCGATCGATGTCCTCGTTCCAGGGCCACGACGTCGAGATAGGTCACCGTGGCATACGTTTTCTTCTTGGGATGGAACAATTCACTCAGGCGGTCGAGTCGCGCGTCGGGCACGCGTGCGACGCCCGCACGGGTTTCCGGTCGAGCAGCCGGGTCGACCTCGACTCCCGTGAGGATGGTCCAAAGGCTCGTCTTGCCCGAGCGGGGTCGTCCGCAAAGTGCGATTTCCATGGATACATTCTCTCCCGATGGCCGCGCATCGCCCGCGAATATAACAAGTCTTCGAGTGATGTCACTCTATCCGCCCATCTCTTCCTCATGCGCTCGCTCGGCGGGGAGGGCAAGGCGTGGACAATCGGCTTCGTGCCGCGTAGGGTGAGACGATCGGAGGAACGCGATGATCGAGGGAGTCCGAGTCTCTGAGATCAAGGTCAAGGCGGATGAGCGCGGGCGTCTTTGCGAGCTATTCCGTAAGGACGATCCCGATACGGTGGACTTCGCCCAGGTCCATCTGACGACCCTCTATCCCGGAGTGGTCAAGGCTTGGCATCGACATCGCGAGAAGAGCGATGTGATCACCGTCGTATCGGGCATGGCGCGCATCGGCCTTTATGACGACCGCCGGAAGTCGAAGACCGAGGGAGAGGTGAATGAGTTCTACTTGGGGATCCATCGTCCCATGCGCTTGCTCGTTCCTCCGGGGGTTTGGTTCGGACTCAAGTGCGTGGGGCCAACCGAGGCGCTGGTTCTGGTCTTGACGGACCGTTTGCATCAAGCGAAGGTTCCGGACGAAGAAACGCTCGATCCGGAAGCCAATGACATTCCTTTCGACTGGGACCTGCGCCAGCACTGATCCCGGCCTCGGCTTGGTGGCCCAGAGGTCCCGGTGCTAGCATGCGTCGCCGTCGGCCTCCCGAGGTGCGGCACCTTCGAACCGGCCACGGGGCGTGGCGCAGCCTGGTAGCGCACCTGCTTTGGGAGCAGGGAGTCGGGGGTTCGAATCCCTCCGCCCCGACCATTTCATCTTTCCGGCGCGAAATGCGCCGGAAAAGTGAAATGGTCGAGACTCCTCCTCGATATCCGAACCTGGTTCGAGGGGCACCATCAGCGATCCTGACCGGCTGTGCAAGGTATCTGTCCCGGTTTCCAGGGGTTGGAAAGCCATACGGCGTAGTCGTCTAGTCATTGGAAGAACCGCCCCCCGCACTTCGCGCGGTGGTAAAACTACCCGGCAGGCCGCCCGCCGCACCAACCTTCACGTTGGTCACGTCGTCACGGCGGCTGCTTCCCGCGTGCATCGCGCCTGTTACGGGCCGTACTTCGTCCTCGCTGCGCTCGGGCACGTTCCGGCCAGTTGCTTCGTGGTCGGCGATGTCGAACGTCCTCGATACGGCAGCGCGCTTCCCACCCTCGCGGCTTCGCCGCAGCCCCGTTCCGATGCCGACGCCCGCCTCCGGGAAACCCGGGGCGGTTCAGATTGGTCAGGGCGTTACTGGAAATGACGTATCCGCTCTGCATTCCGAATAGGTTTTCAATCTTCCGCTTCTCGAGGACCTTCAGAGAACTCATGAGCCATCCCTCCCCGTGGGCTGCGTTTCCTCCTTGCGCGGCAGGACGGGGACAGCCCCGCTCAAGAGACCGGGAAGCAGACGGTCACGAAGACCGGCGAGCACAGACAGTTCGCGGAAGTTTTCTGCAATCTTGCCGAAGGATGAATGGACCCGGTTTGCGAATTCGCTCAACAGCGCATCGGGAGCTTTCGCGAACATGAACTGGTCGAAACATGCCGTCTGAACACGCTGTCGCCCGGATGAGCCGACTATGCTTGCAATGCAATGCCTTCGGAATCGCTTGTCACGAGCTAGACAGTATGCGAACTCGGTGGGAACCACGGAATCGCCACGCAGTACGATGAACTCCGTTGATCCAAACCCCACTTCTCCTTCTGTAAAGAAATCCACCACACCGGTCTTGCCATTCTCGAGATAGGGCGTAATACATGCCAACAGAACATCACCTTGCTGGAACTTGGACCCACCTTTGAACTCCTTCGTAATGACATCCGTTACGGAGAATCCATTGGTGGGCAAGGCCTTCATATCGACATACGGCGCAATGCTTCCTTTTGAAAGAGGAACTCGTGGGTTCACATCGAAGATTCTTGTGGCCGGTACTGCTTTCCACCCCTTCGGAATCTTCCCAAGCTCCGAATCCTCAAGACTATCCGGAAACAGGTCTTCAATCTCTTTCGGCAAACCGGTGTCGCGGCCTTCGGCCTTCGCGCGCACAGGATCGAAGTCGACGAACCAGCTCTTGAAGATTGCGCGAGCAATGCCTTCCAATGTCTCGTTCATCCGGCGATTCAACTCGATCTTGTCGTCGAGCGTCCCGAGGATACGTGCGATGGCCTTCTGCTCCGGCAAGGGCGGCATGAGAAATTCAAGAGACTTGAGTGTGCTGCCGGAAAGCTGCTGGAGCGTGGCCCCTGCGACATGTTGCCTGAGATAGTCGCTGTTGTTGAGCAGGAGGTAGTAGACGAACTCGGGGTCGTTCTCGTCGTTCACGACAAGGTTGCGAAAGCCTTGATTGGTCGTAAGCGGGTTCTTGGCGAGCGCAACATAGCCGACAGGCGCGCGGCAGGTAAGAAGAACAGTCTTCGGCGGAACGATACGGGCACCGCTGTTTTCTAGTCCCGTCTTGGTGATGCTACGCCCGCCGCGGGAAACGTAACGCGGGTGCTCGCCGGATAGGTCTTTCGGCGTCAGCCAGGGGATGTCACCGCCCCAGTATTCACTATTCTTGCTCTTTGGGGTGCCGCCGCCGATGACTTCCGCAAACTCCGCCACTTTCCGGTAGGCCCAGCCCTCGGGAATGGATTTGCCCTCATGCGCGTGCTGAATCGTCTCGTATTGCTTTGTGATGTTCTTCTGGAATTCGCCAGAGATGCGATGCCAGTCGATCAGGTCAACGGTGACCGGAATCGCCGAATCCTCGAACTCTCCCTTGAGCGTTGACAGGAGACTCCGCGGAAGTTTGTCTTTGCCGACGACGACAAGGTCAAAGTCAGAATGCGGTTTGGCGGTCCATGTCACGCGGGAACCAAAAGCCCTGACCTCGCAGTCCGGCACGTGTTTTGCCAGAACGCGTTTGATCGTGGTCAGGTCTTGTGGAGGCAAATCAATCATTCTTTTTCTCTAGCCCTTCCGCGAACCTCGCGGCGTCCGGGTAGAAGGTTTTCGCAACCTGAAAGATCTCGTCGGCGGCATCCTGGTCGTAAGTGTGCGAGGTTTCGTTCCGGGCGTCGTGGTATTCCATCCACTGGTCAACGTCGGAAATGAGTTTGCTTTCCGCGCTAAGCCGGAAGAGCTCACGGCGCGTCACGCCATCGACGTGTGCCGCACCCATGTTTTTCTCAAGCCACCGTTTCATGAACTTCCAGCAGAGCTCGTAGGTGAACTCGAAGTTCTGAATCACTCCGGCCTTTATCACGTCCTGCTGATCTTCGGGCATATCGTTGAGTCGTTCGTCTGCCGCCACCTTGAGGGCCTTGTCGAGTGATGCGACCGCCTTCTTCAAGCTACTGAGGTCAAGAGCCATGTTTCACCGTGCCTTTCTATCAGATTTCAAAGCCCAGCGCGGCCAGATTCTTCTTGATTTCCTTTTCAAGCGTTGCCGATTCCGCGAACTGTTCGGACAGTGTCGCGGTCAGTTCCGCCATCTTCTCTTCAAGAGGTATGCCGTCGTCCTCCGCTTCCTCCGCGCCAACGTAACGACCCGGTGTGAGTACGTAGCCGTTGGCCTTGATCTCGTCTGTTGCAGCGGACTTGCAGAAGCCGGGGACATCCTCGTATTGACCGGCGTCCTTCTCGCCGCGCCAAGCGTGATAGGTTCGCGCGATGCGGTCGAGGTCGTCTTCCGACAGTTCGCGGTGGATGCGGTCGACCAGCGTGCCCATCTTGCGCGCGTCGACAAAGAGCGTATTCCCGCGCCGGTCCCGGAACTTGCTGTTCTCCTTGTTGCGTGCAAGAAACCATAGGCACGCAGGGATCTGCGTCGTGTAGAAGAGCTGACCAGGCAAAGCAATCATGCAGTCGATCAGATCGGCCTCGATCATGTTCTTGCGAATCTCGAACTCGGCGGTCGTGCTGGTAGACATCGAACCGTTAGCCATGACGAAGGCCGCGATCCCGGTCGGTGAGAGATGGTGCGCGAAGTGCTGAATCCAAGCATAATTCGCGTTGCTCGTCGGCGGCACACCGTATTTCCAACGGGCATCGTTACGGAGCCGGTCACCACCCCAATCGCTCATGTAGAACGGTGGATTCGCAAGGATGTAGTCGGCTTTCAAGTCCTTGTGCTGGTCGTTGCGAAAGCTGTCGGCGTGATGAGGGCCGAGATTCGCATCGATCCCCCGAATGGCGAGGTTCATCTTTGCCAGCCGCCACGTCATGGGGTCGGATTCTTGTCCGTAGAGCACGATATCGCCCACGCTCCCGCCGTGCTCTTTGACAAAGCGCTCGGATTGAACGAACATGCCGCCCGAACCGCAACAAGGATCGAAAACGCGGCCTCTGTAGGGCTCGATCATGCGAACGAGAATTTTCACGACGCATTGCGGCGTATAGAACTCGCCACCACCCTTGCCTTCGGCGGCGGCAAAGCGGGCAAGGAAATACTCATAGACGCGGCCCAGGATATCCTTGGAACGTGAGGCGTCGTCGCCTGGGCCGATCTTACTGATGATGTCGACCAATTCGCCCAGCCGATGCTTGTCCAGCGCGGGCCGTGAGTAGTTCTTGGCGAGTACACCCTTTAGTCCGGGATTCTCCCGTTCAATGGCGGTCATTGCGTCATCGACGGTTTGGCCGATAGTGGCCTTCTTGGCATTGTTCTGGATGTTCTTCCAACGCGACTGGACGGGAATCCAGAAGATGTTCGCGGCGGCGTATTCGTCGCGGTCTTCCGGATCGGTGAATTCCTTCTTCTGTTTGGCTGCGAGGTCATCGTACCG
>JALUUK010000713.1 GCA_027021395.1 Acidobacteriota bacterium | reverse complement strand
CATCGCCACCGAACGCGATCGCTCGGCAGCCCTCGCTCGGCTGGCGTCGGCGATGCGGTACACGGTGCTCGCGACCCTTCTCTGCATGTTCGCCCTCGTCGTGACGATTCCCTGGCTCCTGCCCCTTCTGTTCGGAACGGCATTCTCGGAGGCCGCGCCGCTCGCCGTCCTGCTGTCGCTGGCTCTCGCGCCCTCGGCTCTTCGCCAGGTCCTGGTGCGCAGCCTCCGGGCCTTCGGAGACGCCCGCGCCGGCGTACTTTCGGAAGGTGCGACGGTGGCCGCCTTCTTCCTGTTCGCCTTGCCGGCCATCGCCTGGCTCGGCCTTCCGGGCGTGCCCCTGGCTCTTCTTGGCGCCAACTTGGCCGGTCTATGGGTGATCGCGCATCGGCTGGAACGGTGTTACGGATTGGGCTGGTGTTCTTGGATACGTCCTCGAAGAATGTTGCGTATACATTTGAAGAAGATCCTTTTCGGGTTGGGAACACCAGGGTCGGCACCATGAAAGCGAAGACGAGATATTTCCTGCGCTCGCTTCGGCACTCGTTCGTCGGGCTACGTCTCCGTTGCCCGAATTGCGGAGGCGAGCCGGGATCTGTCGTCGCCCGAAAGTACCTCGTGACGAGCCTCCGACGGTGTGGGAAATGTCGGCTGATGTACCGTACTCCCACGGATGATCCACAATGGTCCGAGCGCTTCTACAACACGGGATATACGCAGGGCTTCACGACCGACATGCCGGATGAGGAAAGCCTTGTGAGAATGATGTCCGAAGGTTTTTCTGGAACACCGAAAGACTATCAGGGATACATCAATATACTGAATATCATAGGTTTAAGACAGGAATCGCGACTGTTCGACTTCGGTTGCTCGTGGGGCTACGGAAGCTGGCAACTTGCTAAGGCAGGTTTTCGAATTTGGGCGTGCGAAATCAGCCGATCGCGGCGGGCCTACGCGGCCGACAAATTGGGTGTCCGTGTTGTCGAAGACACGGCATATTTCGCAAACTCCCAGCGTGGAAGTTTCGACTGTTTCTTTTCCGCCCATGTGCTGGAGCACGTACCTTCGCCGAACGCAGTGATCTCCCTCGCACGAAAGCTGCTGAAGCCGGGCGGGCTCTTCGTCGCCGCGACGCCCAACGGCTCGATGACCTTTCGAAACGCTCGGGAGAAAGCTTGGATGAAGTTCTGGGGAGAGGTTCATCCCAATCTTCTGGACGAGGTGTTCTACACGTCCATTTTTTCGAGTGAGCCCCTGCTCGTTTTCTCTCGTGACGAGCGGGACGCCGGACCGACGGCGGACGAGGTGGCAGTCTTCTGGCGTGGTGAACGCGTAGTCTCGCGTCTCGGCGGACATGAGCTAGTGTGCGTCGCTCGATTGAACGACAGCCAATTCGGGCGCTACACCTCATGAAAATCGCGATCGCGCAGCTCGGGGCGCGCAGGCATTACGCGGTGCCGCGGATCCTTCACCAAGCGGGCATACTGGAGCGGTTCTTCACCGACAGCTATATCGGCAATAAGCCGTGGCTGGAAGCTGCGCTGCGGGCGGTGCCGGGTCCGGTCCGGCCGCGAGCGGTGGAACGCTGGCTCGGTCGCAAGGAGCCGGCGATTCCGCCCGAGAAAGTGACGAGCTTCGAGCTCTTCGGTCTGCGGTATGCGCGAGCCCGGGCGCGAGCGCGGAACCGCCGCGAACTCGTGCAGGTCTTCGCCGAGCATGCGCGCCGTTTCAACGAACTCGTTCTGGCTCACGGTCTCGGCGACGCCGATGCGGTCTGGGGATTCAACGGCGCATCGCTGGAACTGTTCCGTTGGGCCAAGGGGCGCGGCCTCCGGTGCATCCTCGAGCAGACCATGGCGCCGCACCGTGTATATTACCGTCTCATGCGTAGAGAAAAGGAGCGCTGGCCCGGATGGCAGCCGGGGCTTGAGTTGCTCGATCCCGACGAGGATCCTCGGGTCGTCCGCGAGGAGGAGGAGTGGGGCCTTGCGGATGTGATCGTCTGCGGGTCGGAATTCGTCGTCGGGGGCGTTCGCGAATGCGGCGGACCCGTGGAAAAATGCCGGGTCGTTCCGTACGGCGTCGATATCCAGCGTTACCGCCGAAATCGCCACGCGAAGCGCGATCCGGACGGAAAGATCCGGGTGCTCTTTGCGGGCGAGGTGGGCCTGCGCAAGGGTGCCCCGTATCTTCTGGAAGCGCTGCGCGAGCTCGGCCCGGACAAGGTGGAAGCCCGCTTCGCGGGGAGGGTCGTGCTCGCTCCGGAAAAGCTCAAACGCTATCGCGAGGTGGCGACGTTCATGGGACCTGTCCCGCGGTCCCAGATGCCGGAGCTCTATGCATGGGCCGACGTGTGCGTCCTCCCTTCCGTCTGCGAGGGTTCGGCGCTGGTGCTCTACGAGGCGCTAGCCAGCGGGCTAAGCGTAGTCTGCACGGCGAATACGGGGGCCATGGTGGGGCCTCGCGTGCTCATGGTTCCCGTTGGCAACGTGGCGGCACTCAGACGCGTGCTTGCCAAGGCGGAGAAACGCCTAGTGCTCGCGGGCTCGTCATCTCAATTCGAGGACGGAACAGGCATCGAAGCGTATCAGCGTAGGTTACTAGGGGCCATAACGTAACTGCGAAGTAGAAAAGCTGCTGCTTCGATTGGGCTTCCGATGAATTCGGAACGTGGTGATGAGGAACTGGCCTACCGCTGACGACATCTTCTGGCTGGTCGTTGGTCTCTTGCCATTTCTTTGGGTAGCATGGCGAGCCGTCTCGTACGGGCGGCATGAACTCGTTTCGCTCGGCACGTTCGGTGTCGCGATCATGTGGGTCGGCTACCATCTGAAACCCTGGCTGGGACTGCCGCAGAGCGGATGGACCAGTTTCCTGCTCCGGGAAGAGTTCGTCACCGAGGGGATACGCTATTCGGCTTTGGCGATGATCGCCTTCATCCTCGGATACGCGTTCCTCGCGCCTGCCGGTCGTTCGGCCGTTCGAATCGCGGATCTCATGCCAAGAGCCCGTGTGCAGGTTGTGCTCGGACTGACAGTAATCACCGCTGTTCTGGTGGTCATCGCCCGCGGAGGTCCTTCGGAACTCTGGGCTGCAACGCTGTACCGAGGCGAGGGCCAGTTCGGCGAAAAAGATCTGCTGGGCCGTCTCCAAAACATCGTTCGAATCGCATCCGCCTTTGTTTCCTTCGTGACGGCGGGCATGGGCGCTCTACTGATCGTACAGTCGCACGGACCGGCGAAGCCACATGTTTGGATCGTCGGGTTCCTGGCCATTCTCTCGGCTTCTTTGGGGGTGATGTCGGGATTCAGCAGGGGTGCAGGCTTCGCCTTCGGGTTGTTGGCGACGGTTCAGATGCTCCATTGGCGAAGAAGTCGCATACCTCTGATTGTCGCTGCACTTGTGGTAGCGTCATGGTTTAGCTGGACAGGCTACACACAGCGCGGGGTGTACCTGCCGGGCGTATCGAATTTCGTTGCTGCCCTGGTGGACGCGCGGCCTGTCGCAAGTGGAACCGGAAGGAAGGGCACGGGCTGGATCGATCCGAACAACAATTTCCTTGATGCGCTAGATCCATGGACAGCGCGCGCCTGGACAAGGGAGCGCGTTCAGCCGTCTCTCTGGGAAGGTATGAAAGGCGCCGTCGCCGTTCTTCAGCCGTTGCCGTCGCAGTTCGTACCTTTCAATGTGCGCGCCGGGGAAAGTCTCAGCAAGTGGCTGGGTACTTGGGGCTCGACGGGGCTCACCACGCCAGCGCTCGGTGAGCTCTACTACCTGCTGGGTTACCCTGGGCTGGTACTCGTAGCGGCGCTCGGTCTATTCGCCGGGTGGGCACAGCGAAAGTTCCTGCAGGGTTCTCGAAACGGGGCCAGTGTAATTTTGTATTTCGCAACCTTGTTCGGTTTCGTACTCGGTTTACACGGTGGTCTGCGCACCATGACACGGCCCATGCTTTATGGATGGGCCGTGGTTGTAGTCTGCGCACTTGCCCGGAAAGTTAATCAACCGCCGCGGCGTTTTACGAATCGCCATGCCGCGAAGGCAAAACTTGGTTCATGGCAAACACTCCCGGGACGCCCCCTAGTGGCCCGAAGGGGTGTTTGAGGTTCTCCTTGCAGCAAACAATAGGCTAACGGATCAATTGAAGCCCATAGTCGGGGTGACGCTGTGTCAACTTTGATAGGTGTCAAAAAACGGCAAAGTGCCCGTTATATCGATCGCCAATATAAGAAATTCCGTCCGTCGCCGAATACCCCATAGCAGTGTAATAGCGATATGCCGTGGTTATTCCAAGGGTGCAGGCCGGATCCCACGAGTCGAAGGTGCGGATGGATTTGTCGTGGCACCATGACACGTATTACGAACTGATATGCAAGTACTCCGTGCGGCGCTGGTCGCCCTGAGAAACCTGAAGGTTCCCTCAGATGCGGTCGTTTTGGCGTCATATCCGAAATCCGGTAACACCTGGTTGAAGATGTTGTTGTGTGCGGCTCTCCAACACGTCGAGCCAGACTTTGACGAAATTGAAAAGATGGTTCCATACGCGGGACTAGGGTCACCACCGGCAATCTCCGGAACGAGGATTGTAAAAACACATGAACGGCCAAGCAGACTCTATAGAAGAGGCGTTTATCTAGTGAGAGACCCGTATGCAGTAGCGAGATCGTACTTCGCGGCAATGGTGCGGGAGGGCGTGTTCGGTGTTGGCGAGACCGACAGGTATCTTTGCCAATTTTTTCGTGGAAAATTGGACAATTATGGAGCGTGGGGCGTGCACGCTTCAGCATGGACAAGGTTTATTGACGGAAAACCACAGTGGTACCTGCTGAAGTACGAGGATCTCGTAGGCAGACCGAGCGAACAGATTCAGGAGATCGTCCAGCATATTGGAAAGCGAGTGGACGACAAACAGGTAAGATTGGCTGTTGAAGCTTGCTCGCGGGAGAACTTGGCGAAAGCAGAATCGCGTTCTCTCCGGCTTGGACGAAAACGGCGAACCACGGGCATCGGGTTTGTTGGCGGAGGAAGGCAGGTTCCTTTCGTGCCGCAGGAAACATTCTACAGTCATCCGGATGCAGCACAAGTGCTCACGGTAGCAAGGCAGCTCGGATATGCCTGATCAATTGTCACGCTTCGGACTTTTCTGCGGCGTCAGTGAATGCCGTCGACGGCGAAGCCTGCTCGATCGCACACTCCTTGAGCTTCTCCTGCGGCGATGAACGTCGCCCTGCTGACGGCTCACCTGTCGGAACATTCGGGCGGCGTGGCGGTATGCGTACCGGCGATGGCGAGAGCCTTGAACGAGCTCGGAGACGTCGAAGCGACGGTCGTGGGCATCCGCGATCCGCGAGCGCCCGAAGCGTGGCGTAACTGGGGCGATCGGGTCCTTTTCGCCGATCCGGTCGGCCCGCGGCGTTTCGGCTTCGCTCCGCGTCTGCGCGGGCATCTTGACGATCTGGATCCGGACCTGGTCGATTCCCAGGGGATCTGGATGTACCATTCCATGGTCAGCCGGCGGTATCATCACCGGACCGGAAGGCGTTATGTCGTGACCCCGCATGGTATGCTCGATCTTTGGGCGCTTCGGACGGGGAGTTGGAAGAAGCGGTTGGTCGGCAGGTGGTTCGAAGATGCTCATCTGGCGAGCGCTGCGTGCATCCGCGCGCTCAACGAGGCCGAGGCCAGTGCCATCCGCGCCCGCGGGCTCGCGAATGCGATCGCCGTCGTTCCGAACGGGGTCGAGCTTCCCGAGGAGAGCGACGCGCGACCTTCGGAGCGACCTCCCGAGATTCCGCAGGCCCGTCGCTTGCTCCTGTACCTGGGACGGATCCATCCCAAGAAGGGAATCTTCGAGCTCGTCGAGGCGTGGCGCAGTCTCGGTGGCGCGAGAACGGATTGGCACCTCCTGCTGGCCGGCTGGGACGACGGCGGGCATCTGGCAGAATTGCGGCGCCGCATCCGCGAAGACGGACTGTCCGACACGGTGACCTATATCGGCCCTCGGTTCGGAGCGGAAAAGCGGGCCGTGTTCGAGACAGCCGACGCTTTCGTTCTTCCGTCGCACAGCGAGGGGCTGCCGATGGCGGTGCTGGAAGCCTGGAGCTATCGTCTGCCCGTGATCATGACCCCGCAATGCAATCTGTCCGACGGCTTCGCAGCGGGCGCGGCGATCGAGGTGGCGCCCGAGCCCTCTTCAATCGCAAGTGGCATCAGGGAGCTCGTCCGCCTTTCGCGGGAGGAACGACGGCGTATGGGGCGGGCGGGAAGGCAGCTCGTCGAGCAACGCTACGCCTGGCCCCGGATCGCACGTCAGATGCGCGACGTCTATGCCTGGGTGCTGGGCGGCGGCCCGCCACCGTCCTGCGTGATGACCGACTGATCCGATGACGCGTCCTCTCCTCTCGGTGATTGTCCTGACGAAGGACGAGGAGGCGAATCTTCCCCATCTCCTCGACAGCCTCGAGGGCCTCGAGGCGGAAGTGTTCGTGGTGGATTCGGGGAGCACGGACCGGACGATCGAGATCGCCAGAGCCCGCGGGTGCAAAGTCGTTTTCAATCCGTGGAAAACCTATGCGGAGCAGCTTAACTGGGCCTTGGAGAACCTGCCGCTGTCCGCCCCCTGGACCATGCGGATGGATGCCGACGAACGGCTCACTTCCGAACTCGCGGAGGAGTTGGCGGCGAAGCTCCCCGCGATGTCGGGGGACATCGCCGGCCTGATGGTCAAGCGAAGGGTGTATTTCTGGGGCCGGTGGATCCGCCGCGGCGGCTACTATCCGACATGGCTCCTGCGCATATGGCGAACCGGCGAGGCCGCGTGCGAAGATCGGTGGATGGACGAACATATGGTACTTCGGCGCGGCCGTGTTCTGCGTCTCGATCACGACATCATCGACGAGAACCACAAGGGGCTCGGTTTCTGGACGGAGAAGCACAACCGGTACGCCGACCGCGAGGTGCGGGACATGCTGGCGGTGGCGGAGCGGCCCACGGCGTCGGCCCTGGATGGTCAGGCCGCGCGTCGCCGCTGGGCCAAGGAAAACCTTTATGCGCGTAGCCCGCTCTTTCTGCGGGCATTCCTGTACTGGGTCTATCGCTACGTCTTCCGGCTCGGGTTCCTGGACGGGGTTCCCGGCCTCGTGTTCCATTTTCTGCAGGGCTTTTGGTACCGGTTTCTGGTGGACGCGAAGATTTACGAAT
>JALUUK010000712.1 GCA_027021395.1 Acidobacteriota bacterium | reverse complement strand
CCAAGCTCTCGGTGGCGCTCTATCTGACAGGCATTGTCTGCGGATTGTGGCATGTCGGACCCAAGGCATGGAGGTCGGCGGTCGGTTTGCGGCCCGATATGAATCTCCTCATGACGATCGCCGTTATCGGTGCGGGAGCGATCGGCGAGTGGTTCGAGGCAGCGACGGTGGCATTTCTTTTTTCGCTTTCCCTCTTGCTGGAATCGTGGAGCGTCGGGAGAGCTCGGCGAGCCGTCGCGGCGCTCATGGACCTCGCCCCGCCCACCGTTCGAATCCGAACCCGTGAAGGCATAGAAGAAGAGGTGCCACCGGAACAGGTCGCCGTGGGAACGGTTTTCGTCGTGCGTCCCGGCGAGCGAATCCCGCTCGACGGCACGATCCGAAACGGTATCAGCAGCGTCGACCAATCGCCGATCACGGGTGAGAGTGTGCCGGTTGCCAAGACCGCCGGCGCCGAGGTCTTTGCCGGGACGATCAATGGCGAAGGCTTGCTCGAAGTCGAAAGCACCAAACCGGCGTCCGACACGACGCTGGCCCACATCATTCGGCTCGTCGGCGAAGCCCAGTCCCGGCGTGCTCCGTCGGAGCGTTGGGTCGAGCAATTCGCTCGGTACTACACGCCCGCCATCATGTCGCTCGCTGCCATGATCCTCGTCGTTCCGCCGCTGTTGCTCGGAGCGAGCTGGGCCGACTGGCTCTACCGATCACTCGTGCTCCTGGTCATCGCCTGTCCCTGCGCCCTGGTTATTTCAACGCCGGTGAGTGTGGTGGCGGCATTGGCGGCCGCCGCGCGCTTCGGGGTGCTCGTCAAGGGCGGCCTCTTCATCGAAGCTCCTGCTCGACTTCGCGCGGTCGCGCTCGACAAAACAGGCACGCTGACCAGAGGACAACCCGAAGTGATCGACGTGGTTGCGTTGAGCGGGCACACGGAAGAGGAACTGCTCGAGCGCGCGGCCGGGCTCGAGTCGCACAGCAATCACCCGCTGGCTCGAGCCATCGTTGAGGCAGCCGAACAGCGGGGCATTACACCGCGTGACGCTTCCGAGTTCGCGATCATCGAAGGCAAAGGAGCGACCGGTCTGATCGACGGCAGCCCGTTCTGGATCGGGTCGCACCGCATGCTGGAAGAGCGAGGCCAGGAGACACCCGAGATCCACTCCCAACTGGAGACCATGCAAGACGCCGGTCGCAGCATCGTCGTGGTCGGAAACGACTCGCATGTGTGCGGGTTCATAACGCTTGCCGACACCTTGCGGCCGCAGGCAGCCGATGCCGTTCGGAAGATGCGTTCCGCCGGGATCGAGCACGTCGTGATGCTTACCGGCGACAATTCCGGCACGGCACACGCGATTGCCAAGAACGTCGGCATCGATGAAGTCTATGCTGAACTTCTACCCGAAGACAAGGTCGAGCAAGTCGAGACGCTCGTAAAGCAATACGGCCAGGTGGCGATGGTCGGAGACGGCGTCAACGACGCTCCGGCACTGGCTCGAGCCACGATCGGGATCGCGATGGGAG
>JALUUK010000711.1 GCA_027021395.1 Acidobacteriota bacterium | reverse complement strand
CCGCGGCTGCCGCGCGTCGGAGCGGCTCGAGCGGTCGGTCCCAGTCTATCCGGAAATGCTCAGGCGCTCCACGGGCAGGACGGTCTGGGGAACTCGGGGTTCACAACCTCCAAGCTGCATCATCAACATCCGTCCGACAAGGTCATTGCCGACACGGTCCACAGTGCGCCGCACAACGTGACCCTGATTTGCCTCGGACCGCTGACCAACGTCGCGGCGGCATTCCAGCGCGATCCCGACCTGCCGAGCCTCGTGGATCAGGTCGTCATCGCGGGGGGCACGATCTGTGCTCCGGGCAACGTGACCGCCACGGCCGAATTCAACGTCTACTGCGATGTGGCGGCAGCTCGAGCGGTCCTGCATGCGCCGGTGCGAACGACCATCGTACCGCTCGACGCCACCCGTGCCGTGAAGTTCGAGCTGGACCTCATCGAGGCATTGCCGAGTCCGGCGACGCGCGTCGGCCGCTTTCTTCGAGCGATCGTGCCGTATCTCTTTCGCGTGTATCACGAACGACTCGGGCTCGAACACATCTACCTCGACGCCCTCGTCGCCGTCGCCGCGATCCTCTATCCGGACCTTGCCCATATCGAGCGATGGCCGTGTGACGTGGAGACGGCGGGCGAGTTGACGTACGGCCAAATGGTATTCGACCGCCGCCCGAATGCTTCGCAACAGGCGACGGTCGAAGTGATCGAGTCGGTCGATGCCGAACCGCTGCGGTCACGCATCGTGAGCGGGCTGCAGCGGGCGGCGAGCTGACCGGTCGTTAGAAGTTGTATTTCGGATTCTTCGAATCGAAGTCCTTGTCGGTCAGCCCCGGATTGAGTTTCAGCTTGAGGTAGGTGTATTCCTCCAGGAGAACCGGGCGACCACCCTTCTTTTCGGGCCACAGATAGGCCGCGTAGCGGACCGGTACCTGCAGCTCATCGTCGATGAAGATCTGCGCCACATGGAAGTCGAAGTAGGGCCGCGGAACCGGGTGCGTGACCTGCAGCATCGTGCAGGAGCGGTCGTTGATCTTGGTCCCCTTGCGGAACTCGACTTCGCACTCGCCCCGCTTCCGATCGCGGTAGCCCTTTTCCAGGAGCTTGGCGATCAGATTCTCGATACCGATTTCGGTCACCGGGTATCGCTGGCCTCGCATGGCGATCCGTCCGTCGGGGGCGAGCCAGACGGAACCGAAGCGGCCGAGCAGGACGTTGTTGGGGCCTTCGTGGGCCAACATCTTGCCGCCGTTCTTGCCCTTGACATAGAGCACTTCGCGGCCCTGCACCTTGCTCGGCTTGAGAAAGTACATGTAGACGCCGAAGGGCTGCGTGACGTTGTTTACCTTGCGCTCGTTGCGGATCCGCACAAAGGCGAACTCGGTGTCGCCCAACACGCCGTTGATCCGCTCACGCTTGACCAAGATCGCCTCGTAATCGCGGACGTCGCGCCGGAACCGACCGAGTGCCTCTTCGGCCAGCTTGATCGCCGGATCGAGCGGATGGGCCTTCTGGCCGGGTGCCTCGGGCCGGTTCTTC
>JALUUK010000710.1 GCA_027021395.1 Acidobacteriota bacterium | reverse complement strand
CCCTGTTCCGAATCTCAGGACACACAAGCCGTACACCCGTTCAAGGGAAACATCGATCTCGAAGCTCTCGAAAAGGTGCTGCAGACGGAGGGGAAGAAACGCATTCCCCTGGTGATGATCACGGTGACCAACAATTCCGGCGGCGGCCAGCCGGTTTCCATGGCGAATATCCGCGCCGCACGAGCACTGACCAAGAAACACGGGATTCCCCTGTACCTCGATGCCTGCCGCTTTGCAGAAAACGCCTTTTTCATCAAGCAACGCGAACCCGGCTATGAAAACACCTCGATCCGCGACATTGCCCGCGAGATGTTTTCCTACACCGACGGCTGCACCATGTCGGCAAAAAAGGACGCTCTGGTGAATATCGGCGGCTTTCTCTGCACCAACGACGATCGCCTCGCCGAACAAGAGCGCGACCTGCTGATTCTCTCGGAAGGATTCCCGACTTATGGTGGACTCGCCGGCCGCGATCTCGAAGCCATCGCAGCCGGACTCGACGAGGTCGTGCACGAAGACTACCTCGGCTATCGCATCGCTTCCGTCCGGTATCTCGGCGAGAAGATCGCAGAAGCCGGAGTACCGATCATGCAACCGCCCGGCGGCCACGCCATCTACATCGATGCCAAAGCGATGCTTCCGCACATTCCGCCACTGGAGTTTCCCGGCCAGGTCTTATCGGTCGAGCTTTATCTCGAAGCCGGCATTCGAGCGGTGGAGATCGGTTCAGTGATGTTCGGCCGCCGGAATCCCGAAACCGGCGAGGAGCAGCCCGCCGACCGCGAACTCGTGCGTCTCGCCATTCCGCGACGGGTCTACACCCAAAGTCATATCGACTACGTGGTCGAGTCGATCATCGCCGTTTACGCTCGGCGCGAAAATCTCGGCGGTCTGCGCATGACCTACCAAGCGCCCTTTCTCCGGCACTTCACCGCAACCTTCGAACCGCTAAAGTGACGAGAGCGATCGGTCGAGATCTTCGAGGAGATCGTCGAGAGACTCGATACCTACGGAGAGGCGAAGCAGGTTGTCGGTGATGCCGATGCGGTTTTTCAGGTCTTCGGGGATCGCGCCATGAGTCATCGTATAGGGATAGCACAGAAGCGATTCGACACCGCCGAGGCTTTCCGCAAGCGTGAATAGCTTGGTCTCGGCGCAGAAGGCATCCACCGCAGCCCGTCCTCCGGAAAGCTTGAACGACACCATTCCCGAATAGCCGCGCATCTGTCGCCGGGCGATCTCATGCCCCGGATGCTCGGGAAGACCCGGATAGTAGACCGCATCGACCCCTTGCATCGTCTTCAAGAATTCCGCGATTTTTCCGGCGCTCTCGCCATGCCTCTGCATGCGAATCTCCAGCGTCTTCAATCCACGCTGAACCAAGAAACAATCGAAAGGTGAGGGCACGCCACCGACGGCGTTTTGATAGAACTTGCAAGCCTCGTAGATATCTTGTCGGTTCGTGGCGACCGCTCCACCCACGACATCGCTGTGCCCGCCGAGATATTTGGTCATCGAGTGCGCCAC
>JALUUK010000709.1 GCA_027021395.1 Acidobacteriota bacterium | reverse complement strand
ATCGCCCGGACACCCGCCGATCACTGCCGCCGAGACCGAGCGTCATCACGACCTCCCAAACGTTCACCAGCGGCGACCGCGTCCGGCCTTTGTCCGAGAATCGCGTGTGGTTCGGCCCCGCCGGTTCCTGAAACGCCGTTCGCTCATTGGGTTCCCAAATCGACGACGGAAGCCTGCGCGCTGACGACTGTGACTTCTTTCGCAGAGTCGTTCAGCCAGGCCACTCGATAATTCCCCGCCGGAATTCGGGGAAAGACGACTTCATAGCGATCACCACGCTGCTCGACCCGCGCGCCCATCTGCCTTTGCAGTATGCGATAAAGGGGGGATAGGCTGACGCCGTCGTCGGTGAAAACGCGAATCGGGATACTCCCGCGAGCCACGGCGGGAGCTTCTTGCGGAAGTATCACGCGAAGCTCGCCGGGGGGAGAAAGGAACACGGAGACGACCTCTCCGGTCTCGATTCCGCCCCCCCGGCCCCCTCGCCACGACAGAAGACCGGCTTCGTTCCGGCTATGAAAAAAGAACGCGCAAGGACCCGCAGCGAGATCGCTCAGACTGACGAGTCCGCCTTCCTGCGTCAGCGAACGGCGAATCTCCGTCGGTGCAGAGGAGCAGATTCCGAGAACCGCGACCCCGGCGATACCTCGTCCGAATGAGTCTCGGGCCTTGACCAGAAGGTCGTGCGATCTGTCGAGAAATAAATCGAAGGGCTGCGTCGTGGAATCGCCCACGAGAACATCTTTTCGTTTTTCGCGAAAGCCATCAGCGTGGACTGCAAGCTGCCATGCACCGGCCGTAAGCGGAAGAGAAAACGACCCGTCGGCGTCCGAGCGCGTCAAGAATTGCGTGCCGCTTCCCTGGGTGGTCCGGACGCGGCCTGCCGCGCCCAAATCCCAAACTCTCTCGGAGAGAGGCATCGATTTTTCGGATCGAAAAGCGACGACACGTGCATCGGAGACAACCTCTCCAGAATCACTCGCCAGAAGCGTACCTTGAATCGTCGATTCCGATTCGAGCGTGAAGTCGAATGTTGCTTCTTCATCCCCTACCAACCTTTCGAAAACCGACTCCACGTCCCCGTGGCGAAGGCGCACCGAGTAAGAACCGGGCGGCACGGCCGGAATTTCGTACTTTCCTTCCGGGCCTGTGCGGGCGACGGAAACGCCACCGGGCAAATTTCCACCGGGTCGCTGACCTTCCCACATCGTCCAGACCAACTTCACGTCCCCGATCGGTTCTCCATCGAGGAGTACTTCTCCCGTTACTCGTACACCTTCGGCGAAGTCGACGCGAACCGTATCGCCCGAGGCGACCATGACGGTTTTCGATTCGACGGATGGCGGGCCACCTTCGCCATACTCATGGCTTCGATGCCATTCGACTCGATGTCTACCCGGCTTCACTCTGACCGAGAACGTGCCGTCCTCGCGGACTTCGACGGGTTGCTCGTCCGACGTCGGCACGACGACCATCTCGTCTCCTTCATTCGCTCGGCGCGATGGAAGAGATCCTTCTATGGTCGCG
>JALUUK010000708.1 GCA_027021395.1 Acidobacteriota bacterium | reverse complement strand
CTGCCGAGACCGAGACGGACACGCCGGGATTTCTCCAAACGACAAGCTCGAGATCGTCGCCACCACCGGCATCGTCGCCGACTTGGTTCGCCAAATCGCCGGCACCCATGCGAACGTCACCGCTTTGATGGCACCCGGAGTCGACCCGCACCTCTACAAGGCCAGCGAGGGTGATGTCCGTAAGCTCGCCCGAGCCGACGTGATCTTCTACAACGGCCTCTACCTCGAAGGCCGCATGGGAAGCGTTCTCACCAAGATGGCCCGGCACCGTCCGGTCATCCCCATCGCCGAGACGATCCCCAAGGAAATGCTCCACCAGGCCCCCGGTTCCGCCGGCTACTTCGACCCCCATGTTTGGTTCGATGTCGATCTCTGGCGCCGCTGCATCACCCCGGTCGTTGAAGAACTGTCCCTGCTCGCGCCGGAATTCGCTGCGGACTTCCGAGCGCGCGGCGAGGCTTTCAATCGGCAACTCGTCGAAGTCGATGCCTTCGTTCGAGAGCAGATCCAAGCGATCCCGCCGCAGCGGCGAATCTTGGTCACGGCCCACGATGCGTTCGGTTACTTCGGAAAGCGTTATGGGATCAAGGTCGTTGGCCTGCAAGGAACCTCGACTGTCGGTGAAGCGGGGCTACGCGACGTGCAGCGCATCGTCGACCTCATCGTGAAAGAGCGCGTTCCCGCCATTTTCGTCGAATCGAGCGTTCCTCGTCGCGCGATCGAAGCCGTACAGCAGGCCTGCCGCGCACGCGGGCACGAGGTCGTGCTCGGGGGCACGTTGTTCTCGGATTCGATGGGCGCCCCGGGCAGCGCCGAAGGAACCTATGTCGGCATGGTGAAAGCCAACGTCAAGATGATCGTCACCGCTCTCAGCAGGGATGCAACTTGACGACCGCCCTTCCGGAGAAACGAAAGATGAATCGAAGCCAGTCGTCGCAGCCCGCCTTGGAGATACACGACCTCACCGTCGCCTATCACGATCGGCCGGTCCTCTGGGATATCGATCTCGCCTTACCCGAAGGGCAACTGATCGCCATCGTCGGACCGAACGGTGCGGGAAAGAGCACGCTGCTCAAGGCAATCCTTGGACTGATTCGCCCTATCACTGGTTGGATCAAAGTCTTCGGGGAAAGCTACGAACGACGCCGTTCTTGGGTCGGCTACGTCCCGCAGCGCGAGAGTGTCGACTGGGACTTTCCCACCAACGCGCTCGATGTCGTCTGCATGGGTCTTTATGGCAGGGTCGGCTGGATTCGCCGACTATCGAGACGACACCGCGAGATCGCGCTTTCCTGTCTCGATCAAGTCGGTATTCGCGATTTGGCCCACCGGCAGATCTCACAGCTCTCCGGCGGGCAACGGCAGCGCGTCTTCCTCGCGCGTGCGCTAGCGCAAGATGCTCGCCTCTATCTGATGGATGAACCCTTTGCCGGGGTCGATGCCACGACCGAGCGCGCCATTCTGGAACTGCTTCAAGATCTTCGCTCCAGCGGACGTACGGTCATTGCCGTGCATCACGATCTGCAGACT
>JALUUK010000707.1 GCA_027021395.1 Acidobacteriota bacterium | reverse complement strand
ATACCACCTGGAAATTCCGCGAGATGATCGAGTTTCGCGATCGCTTCTGCCGCGAAAACGGCCTCGAGCTGCTGGTCCACATCAACGAAGAAGCGCGGGCGGCGGGAATCAACCCCTTCGACCACGGCAGCCAAAAGCACACGCACGAGATGAAGACGGTGGGGTTGAAGCAGGCCCTGGACAAGTGGAAATTCGACGCGGCCTTCGGCGGCGCACGCCGGGACGAGGAGAAATCACGCGCGAAGGAACGGGTCTTCTCCTTCCGCGACCGAAACCACCAGTGGGATCCGAAGAACCAACGTCCCGAGCTGTGGAACCTCTACAACGCCCGCATCGACAAAGGGGAGAGCATTCGCGTCTTCCCCCTGTCGAACTGGACCGAGCTGGATGTCTGGCAATACATCCACCGCGAGAAGATTCCGATCGTACCCCTCTACTTCGCAGCAAAGCGTCCGGTGGTCGAGCGCGACGGAACGCTGATCATGGTCGACGACGAACGCCTGCCCCTCCACCCGGGCGAAGAGCCGAAGATGGTGGAAGTTCGCTTCCGCACGCTCGGCTGCTATCCGCTGACCGGTGCCGTCGAATCCTCCGCCAAGACACTTCCCGAAGTCATCCGCGAAATGCTCCTGACCTCGACCTCCGAACGCCAAGGCCGCGTCATCGACCACGACGAAGCCGGCTCCATGGAAACCAAGAAACGCGAAGGGTATTTCTAGTCGGAGGTGACGGGGCCTCCCGGCCGGCAGCGCGCGCTCTTCCGGCCGGATCAGCTTTGCCGGATTCCCACCGAAGGTGGAGCACTCTCCAGGAAGTACCGAGCCGCGGCCGATGCTTCACTGCACGGCGATCGTTGAAACCAAGAAGAAACCGAGCCAAGCTCGGCAATTCGAAAGCTCCTCCCAAGAACCCGCACCTCACGAGGGTCGGCCCTCTCGGAGAACCCGCGCCTTGCGAATCCGACCGTTTCCGCATGAACCTACGCTCATCTGGATCGAAGGTTATGGGTATGCCTCGTTTCAGCCATGCCATCTCGTTGCCGCTAGGTGCGCTCCGTGAAGGCAGGTCCTGTGTGAGCCCGCTTTCCGAGAGCGGCTTCTTGTGAGCGCCCGTATGCGGAGAGCAGCCCCGTGTGGGTGCCCGCTTCCCGAGAGCGGAGTGGCTCGCACTGAATGCCTCCGCCGGCTCCGATTTACCCGGCATTCCGGGCATCGGGATGCTGTGGCTACCGGCGGGTGATCCCAAAGCCGCTCGGCCTTCACCGGCGCTTCTCTCGTTCTCGCATCGGCAACGGTTCGATGAAATCGGAGCCTCGTCATCACTCAGCGCGTGGTCTTCTGCTGCGGCGGCTCTCGCATCGGCAACGGCTCGATGAAATCGGAGCCTCAGATCGCTGGTCGTCGGTAGCGCGGGTGCACACACTCGGGCCTCACGGCGACGAGATCGATGACCGAGCAACCTCACGACGCGCTGTTCAAACGTATTTTCGGAGATCCGGAAAATGCCGCGGGAGAGCTGCGCTCGGTGTTTC
>JALUUK010000706.1 GCA_027021395.1 Acidobacteriota bacterium | reverse complement strand
CGACCGACAGATGGCCGCCGACCACGGCTCTAGCCGCACTGATCTTGGTCTCGATGATCAGATCGTCTCCCTGCACCTCGAGCCCCGGTTCGGGACGCAACTTGATCTTCAGCAGCAGGTCGCCCGCCGGCCCGCCGGCCACGCTCGCCCCACCCTGCCCGGCGAGGCGCAGTTTTTGTCCGGGCCGAATTCCGCGCGGCAGATTCACCGTCACGCTGCGCTCCTCGCTGCCTCCGCCCGCACGCGGCAGCGAAAGCGTCATGCGACGACTTCCGCCGCGCAGGAGATCCGCCACGCCGAGTTCGATCTCGGCGTTGAGGTCCTGTCCCTTGCGAGCGCGGGTCCGGGCACGCGAACCGACCTGGGAAAAGAGCGCATCGAAGAAGCTCGAAAAGCCGCCGGCGTGTCCGCCGCCGCCACCGAAGAGATCCTCGACGCTTCCGCGCCCACCGGGAGGAAAACCGCCGATCTCGAATTCGAAACCCTCGAAGCCGCTCGGTGGAGTAAAAGGAGCACCGTGCTGCCATCGCGCTCCGAGTTGATCGTAGCGGCGACGTTTTTCCTTGTCGGAGAGCACCTCGTAAGCCTCGTTGACGTCGCGAAAGCGGAGGGATGCTTCCTGCGAGTCGTTGACGTCCGGATGCAGCTCGCGCGCAAGGCGGCGGTAGGCCTTCTTGATCTCGGCATCGTCCGCTCCACGCTCGACCCCGAGAATCTTGTAGTAGTCCTTGTATTCGACACTCACCGGTCGGATCTCCTGGCGATCGCTTATGGGATGGCTTCATTCTATGGTCAAGTCGGAAGGGCCGAGCGGGAGAATCCGCGTCGCCGGAACGCCGGGAAAGCCTCAAGTTGGGGGCGATCGACCCGAAAAGTCCGACACGATGCACTTTTCGACGACGGAAAAAACTCTCTATCTCAAGCTCGTTTATTACGGGCCGGGCCTGTCCGGAAAGACCACCAACCTCGAGGCCATTCACAAGCTCACGGACCCCGAAGGCCGCTATACGCTGGTATCGCTCAAGACCGAACAGGATCGCACCCTCTTCTTCGACCTGCTGCCTTTCGACCTCGGCACGCTCTACGGACTCAGCGTTCGCATCAAGCTCTACACCGTGCCGGGACAGATCCAATACGATACGACGCGCAAGCAAGTGCTCGCCGGGGCGGACGGGGTCGCCTTCATTGCGGATTCGGATCCGAGACGACGCGAAGAGAACGTGCGGATGCTCAAGTATCTCGCCAACAACTTGCGGGACAACAAACTCGATCCTCAGCAGATGCCACTCGTCTTTCAGTGGAACAAGAGAGATCTCCGAGAAGCCATGCCGGTTGAAGAAATGAATCGCGCGCTCAATCCACGGAAGTTGCCGGCGGTCGAGGCCACTGCCGTCCGCGGGCTCGGCGTCATGGAGACCTTTCGCGAACTCGCCATCGTCACTCTCGAGAACTTGGCGGCGAACGCGCCGTCACCGACCGATCGACAACGACGGCAGACGATTCGACCTCTGCTCACGGAACGCTTCGAGAAA
>JALUUK010000705.1 GCA_027021395.1 Acidobacteriota bacterium | reverse complement strand
TTCACCCTCCGCAACGGCGTCGGCGGCATTCTGCATGCAGATGCCCATGAACTGCACACCGGAGTGTAGAACGTGCGCCGGAAGCTTGACCTTCAGCGATACGGAGGTATCGGGCAGCATCTCGAGAAGCTGATCGAAGATCCAGAGATAGGAATTGTACTTGAGTGCCGCATCGGCATCGCCGACCTTGCCGAAAAAGGGAATATCCGTCCCGAGAGGCGGACATGGGATCTCGGGAAGATCCGGAACGTCGTCCCAGAATCCTTCGACCAACCCCAGTTTTTCGACGATGCCCTCCGGGCCGAATTCGTTTTCGATCGCCGCGGCGAGCGATTGCCAAGTGCGCGACATCAGATTCCAGAGATTTTCCGGAAGGCTCGCGACAAAAGTGCTGACCGTCGTGCCGATATCGACGATCTTGTCGGCTACGGTGTTGGCTAGGTTCGAAACAGGATAGATCGCATCGGCGAAGGCATCTCTGAGTGCGTCTTTGACGCGACCGACGTAGCAGGAGATGTTCAGCCCGCACCCCCGCTTGCCCTTGCCCGGTAGGGGAAGAATGCCCGTTCGTTCCCCGCCGATGACCAAGTCGGTGACGGTCGCGGAAACTTGCGCCGATCCCGTGGCGCCGGCCGCACGACTCCAGAATACGAGATCTTCGTAGGGCGCGTCTTCCCAGGCCGAGCGGACGGCCTGCTCGATGCTTCCGGTGCCCGAGTTGCGCGCCATCATTTCGCTGCGGAAGAGGTCGAGTGCTGCCATTCGCTCCGCGCTGAGGGAGCCCATTCGGATGTCGGCGACTTCGGCTTGGACCTCTTCGGAGGCGGCGAGCTCGAGGAGCGCGGGAATGTTTTCCCAGCCGTCGACGCGAGAGAGAAGATCCCTGATCAACGGAATCTCCAACGGATGGGCTTGATCCAGCCGCGCCCGCAGCGCGGCGCTCTCTTCGGGTAGGAGCGCGGTGATGGCTGGAGCCTCGAGAAAGCCGGCGAGTTCGCCTTTGAGATTCTCCGCTCGTTCGGCGGCTTCAGGCGTAAGCGCGGAGGCATCGGAGAGCGCCTCGACCGTGCGCTCCAAGTCGGCAAATCCCCTCCGACCTTCGAACGCGAGAACGGCCTGTGGGGAAAGCTCCGACAGCGTCTTGCGCGCTCGCAGGATCGTTTCAGGGCGGGTTCCTTTCTGCGCGAACGCGGGCAGGTCTCCGACCTTTCGCAGTGTGCTGTCGATCCGCCGACGGATGGCTTCCGCATCACGCCCGTCGGTCGATGCGGGAAGCGAAGATGCCAGATCGCGCAAGGCGGGGGAGATCTCGTCCTGAATCTCGGCGAGCTGCTGCGCTGCTTGCTCTAGCTTCGTGCGCGAGACGATCACTTCGATCGGACCGAGTGTTTCGAAGGCGGAGAGCGTCGTCCGGATGTCGTTTGCAGAGATTCCTCGCTCGGCCAAGCGCTCGTCACCGACGAGCAGCAGTGCGCGAGCGGAGAGCACGACCTGCCGGCGGAGTGCCTCGGCGCGTTCTAGTGCGCGTACACG
>JALUUK010000704.1 GCA_027021395.1 Acidobacteriota bacterium | reverse complement strand
GCTGACGAGTTTCTCGGCAAAGAGCGCGGCGCGCTTGGCCTGGCACGACGGGCAAAAATTTCGGCAGGAACAAGAAAATGCGAGCAGGTGTTCGGCCCGGCAGCGCTCGCATCGGACACGGGCGAAGCCTCCTTGGAGTCGGCCGCAGTCCAAGAAACGTGTCACCGCAGGCTGGACGGCTGGGCGTAGCGGACCCCAGCGTGGCTCGTAGCGCTCGTCGTAGACCAAGAGGCAACGCTCGAAGTGCTGCTCGAAGATCTTGTAGAAGTCGGAACGCTCCGGATGACGTGGACGGTAGACGGATGATGGGGCCGCAGCAGGCATGAACCCCAGACTGTCATGCGGCGATTGTCTCTGACCGTGTCAGAGAGCATCAGAGAGGAAAACCGTCCCGGTCCCGGGAGGCGGGTGCGATGGAGGTACGCCGTCGGCATCGACGTCGACTTGATCGGGATTCGGCACCAGGAGGCAGTTGTCGAAAGGGTCGGTCACTCCGTCGTTGTCGTCATCGACGTCGCCGACTCCGGGCCATGCCATGCGAGCCCAGGACCCACAGCCCGGCACGATCCTCGGCAAGGCCCCCTCAAGCACCTCGACGCCGGCACCGGGCTGATCCGGGTGCTGGTGATGCAGAGGTAGGCCTCAGGATCGGGTGTCGATCCCGGCACCCGAACGCCGCTGTTCTTTCCGGGAACGCCGAGTTGATCGCAGCGCCTTCGCGTAAAACTCAGGATTGAAAGCAACATCAAATTCCGCGTTTGGGGCATCGATGCGCATTATGCGCTCTACCTCCGCTCCCCTCTCTGCCAACATTCATGAGACACTATCCTGCCTCACAATTAGTGCTGAGAAAGGGCGGTAGCACATGCTGGCGAATCGCGCGATTTCTCTTGGCGGAGCATCGCTCAGCTCTCGCGCTGCACGCAACAGAAGAGTGCGCGCTGCTCCCCGGCGTCGAAGTTCCCCGAGCGTGACACGCATGGCCTGCTTCGAGCGCATCCTCACGCTCGATTTCATCGATGAGGGCGAAACGTCGTCATGCTCGGATCCAACGGCCTGGGAAAGACGATGATCACCAAGAACAACGTCGCTTTCAAGGCCGTCCATGCCGGATACACCGTACTGTTTCGCACCGCCGCCGAGCTGATCGAGGATCTTCAGGTCGATTCACCCGAATTGAGAAGGCGAAAACTCGCTCATTACAGCCGCCCTGCGCTGCTCTGCATCGACGAAGCGGCAGTGGACCGAGGCCGCGATGTACGACGATGATCGGCCACATGGCGGCTCGGTTTCGACTCTCGCCGACGAGCTGCTCGAAGAGGTCGTTTCCTCGACCGAGCTGCGACCGCGCTGCCTCGTGCGGTGATCGAGGACTTCGAGCAGCGCGCTCAGCGCCTCGCGCCCGGCTACACGCCACGAAGCGCCGAGAGCCTTCACGACTGGCTGATCGAGCGCTTTCTGATTCCCGAGGACGAGTGGCGAGATCTGTGCGTAGCGATGATCGCCGAGCACGGCGAGATCGCCTCGGAGTGGA
>JALUUK010000703.1 GCA_027021395.1 Acidobacteriota bacterium | reverse complement strand
GAACGGAATATCACCCGAGAAGAATCGAAGAGCCTCCGGATTGTTCGCCGAGAGGACCTCGATCGTCCGCGGAATGTACATAGACACGGGCGTGGATGGTGATCCCATGTAGTGGCACGGGTCTCCGATCGTTTCGAACGGGAACTCGAACCAGCGCCGCATGATTCTCAGGAGCCGGTCATCCATCACAGCCAGCATGTACGCCCGGCGGTGTGCGATCGACTCTTGCCAGACGAGACCGTAGAGCGCGGCTGAGATGGCCATGTTCTGCATGCCGACTCTCGGCGTTGCTAGCGATGAGATCTCCACACACCGCAAGGGGTTGAGCGTCCCGAACACCTCGAGCGCTTCGGGAAGGGTCTTGCACTCTTGAAAAGCAGGGAACCCGCGGACCGAGGGTCGGATGATTCGGCAGGTTCCTACGATCTGATCGCCGGCGGCTGTGTCGATGGCGGAGTAGTAGTCGCTGAACGGAATCCACGGATCGGATATCAGCCCGTCTTCGTCAAGATCGCACTCTTCGACGTATCCCGTTTCGAGGTAGCACTCCGCATGCAGACGACGAACGGCTAACATCTCGGCGGCACTTTCGACTGGCCGGACGACGAGCCCAGGCACGTTCGGGACTAGAGCCATAAGCGACAAACACTAAGGACCCGCCCGAAGGCGAGTCAAGCCACTCCGACACGCAATCGGTTCGTCCGAGCGCTCACCGTGGCAGCAACCAGGCTCCCTGGGCCTCTACAGTGGGGCCATGGCTGCAGAGAAACAGGTTGGCTGGTTGGGTCGAGCCTGGATAGCTGGCGTATTCGGTTACGCGGTTCTGCGAGCGCTGATTGTGTGGCCGACGCTCGGCGAGTACGGCGTCAGTCCCTGGGTGTTTCTCGCGATCGACGTCGGGACCGCGTGGCCATACGCCTACGGGCAGGTGAGGGTGGTCAACGAGGCGCGGGTCGGCAACTGGGCCGGCATGCAGGTCTGGGCGTTGATCGCAGGCTTGTCGTTTGTCGCGCCATACGCGTACATCGTCGGTGCCGGCTCCGGCGAGATGCCGCTCATCGCCTGGATCATCATCGGCGGGTTGGCCGCCGCGTTCGGCATCGCCTCCGTCGTTCGGATCCTGAAGCAGATCCGGCAGCCGGAACCCGAGATCGAGCCGGCGTAGCTCAGCGATCTGCGTCGGTGTCGCGGAACACGTCGGGCTCGATGTACATCGGTCTCGCGGTCGGGACGAGCGCGCGGACATTGGCTTCGACGGTGTCGATCGCGGCGCCGAGCTCAGCGACCGAATACGAGTGGTCGAACTCGATCTTCGCTCCGACAAGGAGCTCTTCGGGCCCGAGGTGAAGGGTTCGCAGATGGATCAGTCGGCGTACGCCCTCAGTGCCCTCGATCGCGGCGACGATGTCGTCGCGGGTGCGTTTGGTGGCGCCCTCGCCGATCAGGAGACTCTTCATCTCGATGGCCAGCACGATCGCGATGATGCCGAGGAGGACGCCGATCGACAAGGTGCCGATGCCGTCCCAGATCGGTG
>JALUUK010000702.1 GCA_027021395.1 Acidobacteriota bacterium | reverse complement strand
ATCGTCGGCAACGACGAGCGACGAGGCCATCCCCAGGCTGTTGCTGGCGTTGGGGTAGTCGAGCATCAGAGCCCGTACCCACACCAGATTTCCGTCGAGATCGAAACAGGCGACATCGTTGCTCGAAAACGAAACATACACATGTTTTCCGTCACTGACCGGTGTCGGAGCGGCCGGTGAAATCGTCGGGTGCGTCATGGTGCGCCCAACGGCCCACAGGCGGCGATGCCACCGCAATGTCCCGTCATCCGCCGAGTAGCAAAGGATGTGCAACCGGTCCTGTCGATATCCCGAAGAACAGGTGATGAAGAGACGATCTTCGACGACGAGCGGGCATGAGCAGCCGCGGCCG
This sequence comes from Acidobacteriota bacterium, assembly GCA_027021395.1. Lineage (GTDB taxonomy): Bacteria > Acidobacteriota > Polarisedimenticolia > J045 > J045 > JALUUK01. The sequence continues at coordinate 1,182 of JALUUK010000702.1, read as the reverse complement.
GGAAGTTCGACCTTCCAACCGATGCTGCTCTGCTTCCCTTCATCGTCGGACCAGGTCGTCGGAGCCTTCACATCGAGCGCCAAGCCGCTGCCGTCCGGGCCTCGAAAACGAGGCCAATCGGCTCGAACCTCGATTGCATGACAAAGGACGGTCGCCACGAGCGCCGCGGCGGAGAATAACAGACGAGCGTTCACTGGGCGTGATCTCCTGCAGAGAGAATGGCCGTCCCGGTCGCGTCGCAGACACGCAACTGAAACTGCCACTCGACGGTCCATGTTTCCTGTTGTTCGTTCTGGCAGAGCTTGACGAGGATCTCATTCGGGCCGGCCTTCAGCCGAACCGGGAAACGGTACTGATCCATGCGCATGCCGCGGTGGTATTCATCGCGAGCGAAGACCAGTCGGCCGTTGACCCACAGCTTCCAGGCGTTCTTGCATCCCAGACGGAGCTCGACATCCTGAGGTCGATCCGAATCGAACGTCGTCCAGGCGTAGCCGACGGCGTCTTTCAGTTTGCCGAACGGTTTGTTGAGGTCGACCATGCCGAAGTCGTCTTTGGTTCGGTAATCGATCCATCGGATCTTCTTGCCGTCCTTGCCTTCGTATTCGGCCTTCGCATTCCGTTCCTTTTCGGGTGGATAGACCGCCGCGAAGCCGGCGCGTTCGGAATTGTCGAACGGGCCGATCAGTCTCCACCGAGTCAGAAAGCCGAAGTGCCGCGGGAGGTCGACCTCGTGACCCATGCGGCGGAGCGCTTTGGCCACCTGCTGCACTTGATCTTTGTCGCGGGCTGCCTGCAATGATCGCTCAAAGAGCCGCTCGGCGGCCTCCTTCGAACCCGATTTCAGCTCCTGCTTCGCGCGACCGATCAGGTCGGCAACCCCTTCCCGCCGCAGCGCGACGCTCGGATCGTCCAGAAAACGTGACACGAGCCGTCCCTTGATCTTGGGTTCGACCTGCGTCAGCCATTCGAACGCGAGCTCACGGGCTGCCGGGCTGTGTTGGCGGTCGAGCACAAACGCTTGGATCGCCTCGAGCGGCATGTCGGCGCCCTGACGGCTGAGACGGTCGACCGCCCCTTCGAAGGCGACTCGCAGCCAGTTCCGGCCGAGCGGTCCCGCGTCGTCCATCGCGGCAAGTAGCTCGGTGAGCTGTTCGGGCGATGCGCCCGCGACCCGCTTCC
>JALUUK010000701.1 GCA_027021395.1 Acidobacteriota bacterium | reverse complement strand
GATTTCCTCGTGCAGGCGCTCCGCCCCGCAACCGTAAAGCGAGAGGCGCCCGAGGAGCAATACACGGGGAATCGAGTCAGCCGCTTGCGTCAGACAAGCACGTGAGAGGTCGTGGTGCACGAAACCCTGAGTGCGGAAACGTGCGAGTAGACGCTGAACGACACGCTGCTCGAGATGCAGGTGTACAGTGTCCTCGGTGAGAATTCCGGCATCCTCGAAAACCACCGGGCGGATCGGCGCTTCACGTCGCCACTCGGCGAGTTTCTGCTTGGGACCGCGTGGCGTGCGAAGCGTGTCGAGAGTCGAAGCCCAGCTCGGGTCGGTTTCGGCGCGACGATCGAGGGGCGGGAAGTTCCAGACTCGTCGGCCGTCTCCGTCTGTGGTTTCAGAGAGTGGCTCGGTGCCGAGGATCTCGAGCGAGCAGGAGAGCGCTGCGCGGAACGACTTCGAACCCTACCCAGGCGCGGGAGCGCTCAAGCAGCGTCTGGCAACGCTCGATCTGCATCTTAAGATCTTCTTGACGCTCGCGCGTAGCCTCAAGCTCTTCTTCAGCAATGCGTTTGTGGTCGGTTTTCAGATCGGCACCTTGGATCGCATCCGCAAGACGTTGGGTGTCGCCATGACGGATTCCGCCCTTGGTAAGCCGGCGCTCGATATCGTTCTCGATGACCTTTGACAGACTGCCAAGCTCTCTCCTGATGGTCTCTGTCTTGCGGACGAGCACCTCAAGGACGCGATCTTCCGCACGCTGTGGAAGGACGAAATAGTGGCAGCGCACCTTGTCGGCCGGCTGTAGTTTGCGGTCGATTCGGCCGTTTCGCTGTTCGATCCGACCGGGGTTCCAGGGTAGATCAAAGTGAAAAAGGTCGGCACAGTACGCTTGGAAGTTGAGGCCTTCGCGGGCGGCATCTGTGGCGAGCAGGATGCGCAGCGGATCTTTCATGGGATCGGTGTTGAATCGGCGCTGGATTTCCTTTCGCCGTGGCCCGATGGTGTGGCCGTCGATCACTTCGATGCGCTCTTCCGCCCGATCGGTGCCCTCAATGGCCTGCTCGAGGATTGTCCTCAGGTAGCGTTTCGTACCCTCGCGGTTCTCGGTGAAGATCAGCACGCGCCGGGTGTTCCACTTCGCTGCGACGCCTTTGGCCGGCTCGCCGAAGGCCGGAAGATCAGGACAGAGGTTCTTGCGGATCCAATCGACTAGGGAGCGAGCCTTGGCATCGGGCAGGTGGCGGGTACGCTCGGCGATCACTTGCATCTGGTCCAGCAATTCCTGCTCATGTCGCCAGAGCGTCTGCGTCTTGTCATCCCTCGAGCCGGCCGCCTCCACGGCATCTGTGGCGGCCTCGACCTGCGCGGCCTCCTCTGCGTCGAGTTCACTACTCGACCATGTCGCATGCTCGTCGTCGGCATCGGGTGGGTTCGTGAGAAGCGGCGTAAAGAGATCGGTTGTCTTGACCTCCGCATGCGAGGAGCCCTTGGTGGCCTTTTCCCAATGACGCACAATCGTCTCGCGATGGACCTTCAGCGTGCGT
>JALUUK010000700.1 GCA_027021395.1 Acidobacteriota bacterium | reverse complement strand
GTCGACGACCTGCGTGCCGGAGAGGTGGTGCAGCGCATCGAGCAGATGCGAGAGCAAGCCGCGGCCTTCCTCCATGCCGAGGTAGTAGCCGAGCATGTCGGGAAAGAGCGGAAAAATAATCGAAAAACCGGCAAGGTCGATGAAAATGGTCAGGAAGACGACCTTCATGACCCTCCGCGCATTCTTGGAATCCATCACGGCTCGCACTAGGACTCGCCGAAAACGCGAATCTCGACGCGACGACGATGAGGTTGGATGCGGTGTTCGAAGAGGTAGAGGCCCTGCCAGGTCCCGAGACAAAGCGCTCCGTCACCAACGGGCACGACCTCGGAAGTGTGGGTCAGAGCGCAACGAAGGTGAGCGGCCATATCGTCGGGTCCTTCGGCGCGATGTGTGAAGAGAGAGTCTCCGTCGGGAACGAGGCGCGCGAAAAAAGCCAGAAAGTCCTGCTGAACGCTCGGATCGGCGTTTTCCTGAATCAGCAGGCTCGCCGAGGTGTGCCGAAGAAACACCACGCAGATGCCGTCGTCGATCTTCGATTCGGCGACGATCCGCTCGAGATCGCCCGTGATCTCGTAGAGCCCCCGGCCGCTCGTCTCGACTTGCAGCGATGCCTTGTGCACGAACCTACCCTTCCCGGCGACGCCCCGGATCGGGCGCCCGCGCGTCGAGAAGAACGGCAATCCATCGCAAGTCTTCGGTGTGCTCGAGCATGATCTTGACGATCATCGTCAAGGGCACCGATAGCAACATGCCCACCGGACCCCAAACCCAGCCCCAAAATACCAGCGAAAGAAAGACCACCAAGGTGGAAAGACCGAGTCGCCGACCGAGCAAGTAGGGCTCGAGGAAGTTGCCGAGCGGAATGTTGATCGCCAAGAAGACGGCGGCCACGATCAAGGCACGTCCGAATCCAACCTGCACGATCGTCAGCATCACCGCCGGAACGGCCGCGATGATCGACCCTAGGCTGGGAATGTAGTTGCATAGAAAAGCGACGAGCCCCCAGAGAAGTGGAAAATCGATGCCCAGAATCCACAAGGACAGACCCACGAGAATGCCGGTGGTCATGCTGATCATCGTCTTGATCGCCAGGTAGTTCTGGATCTCCGTCTTGATGCCGGCGAAGCGATCGAGCGCTCCGAGACGGTGCCCCATGGCAGCCCGAATCTTGTCCGGAAACGCCGCCGCCTCGAAGAGAATGAAGATCACCGTCAAGATCACCAAGAACGTGTTCGAAACCACCGAGACGGCTTGCTTGAGCGTCCTGCCCACGAACCCGAAGAGAGCGCCCACATCGAGCAGCGAATTCGGATCGATCAGCTCACGAGCACTGCGCCCTCCGGTATCGACCTTCATGCGCGAGAGAAGCACATCGAGATGGCTGAGCGAACGATCCACCGCGGCTTGAAACTTCGCGCGATAGCTCGCCTGAATCTGAGGATCCGTAAACTCGGTCACCGACCCGCCGACGAGCAGCCCGAGTCCCGCAAAAACCAGCACGATGGCCGCTAACGTCAGCAAGACCGCCAGCGGTC
>JALUUK010000699.1 GCA_027021395.1 Acidobacteriota bacterium | reverse complement strand
GTGATAGATCGTGTCGATTTCGTACTCGGCCAGGATCGCCTCGAGACATGTTTGATCGAGAATGGAGCCCGTGATCATGCGGGTGATCTTGCGCTGCAGTGCATCCGGAAGAGGCTTGAGGTCGAGCGCGACGATGGAGCAGGATCCGCGCTCCGACAGTCGTTCGATCAGGCCGTGGCCGATCTCCCCGGCTGCCCCGGTGATGAGAATGACAGGTTGGCGCACGACGCTTGCTCCTCGATGGTCCACCCCCAGACACCCCGCTCAGTTTCCGGCTCGATCGAGGCTTGTCAAGGCCATGCGCAGCGAAGGCCCTACACTGCTCCGACTTGCACTGTTTTCCGCACAATCGCGGCCTCGCTCACCCCGGTCGGGTTCTCGCTCCCGCTGCGCGTCCGGTCGGTGACGGTCAATGTGTATGAATCGGGTCGCGCGCGATATCGAGCATGCGGGCCATGCACTTGCGCGTTTCGCTTCGTCTCCTATCGAAGACTTTCAGGCGACGGGGCGATTTGATCAGGGCTCTCATGCTGCTATCCTCCCGTTCCGTCAAGGATTACGGCCATGCCCTCCCGGGATGATTCCAAGATGTCGGATGCGCTTCGCTACGAGCGATGGCTCACGCAGGTCGAAAAGCCGACCCGCTATGTGGGCGGCGAGTGGAATTCGTGCACCAAGGATCCGCGCGATACGGATTGCTCGATGGCTCTGGCCTTTCCGGATATCTACGAGATCGGCATGTCTCACCTCGGTTTCCGCATCCTCTATGCGTTGCTCAACCGGGATGAAAACGTCATTGCCGAGCGCGTGTTCATGCCGTGGGTCGATATGCTCGAGAACCTGCGCGAGCATTCCGTCCCGCTCTTGAGTTTGGAGAATCGTCGCCCGCTATCGGATTTCGATCTCATCGGCTTTTCATTTCAGAGTGAATTGACCTACACGAATGCGCTCGCCATGCTCGATCTCGGCGGTGTGCCGCTTCTCGCTGCGGAACGAGCCGAAGACGACCCGCTCGTCTTGGCCGGCGGTCCGGTCGTTTTCAATCCGGAGCCGATGGCCGATTTCATCGACCTTTTCCTCATCGGCGACGCCGAAGAAGCCCTGCCGGAGATGATCTCTTGCTATCGTCGTCTACGACGGGAGGGGGCTTTACGGAAGGATATCCTTCGTGCGGTCGCTCGTATCGAAGGGTGGTACGCGCCCGCCCTCTACGATCTAGAACCCGAACCGACGCTCGGCATGCTGATTCCTCGGCCGAAGCCGGGCGAGCAGGTGCCGCCCCGCGTCAAGCGGCGCGTCATCTACGATCTCGATCGTTTTCCTTTTCCCGAAGACGTCGTCGTTCCGCACTTTCAGGTCGTACACGATCGTGTCTCATGGGAGATCATGCGCGGCTGTCCGGTTGGGTGTCGTTTTTGCCAGGCCGGCTACGTCTATCGGCCGACACGCGAACGCCGCCCGGAAGCGGTGAGCGAAGGCGTTGCCCGTTCTTTGGCTTCCACGGGATTCGACCAGTTCTCTTTGACCTCGCTGAATACG
>JALUUK010000698.1 GCA_027021395.1 Acidobacteriota bacterium | reverse complement strand
ACAAGTCGAAGACCCCTATACCAAGGCGCGGCACCGGATGGTCCGCGAAGCGATCGTCCCGCAGGGAGTCACGAACCCCCGAGTCATCCGGTCGATGCGTAATACGCCGAGACATGAGTTCGTGGCCCCGGAGCACCGCAGCAAGGCCTACTTCGATATGTCGCTGCCGATCGGCGCGCGTCAGACCATCACGCCACCCTTCGTGGTGGCCATCATGACCCAGGCGCTCGACCCGCAGCCGACCGACAAGGTGCTCGAAGTCGGAACCGGCTGCGGCTACCAGGCCGCCGTGCTCAGTCCGCTCGTCGATTCGGTCTACACGATCGAAATCGTGGAGGAACTGGGACGCAAAGCGACCGAGACGCTCAAGCGACTGGGATACAAGAACGTTCACGTCCGGATCGGGGACGGATTCCAAGGCTGGCCCGAACAAGCTCCGTTCGACAAGATCATCGTGACCTGTTCGCCGGAAAAGGTCCCGCAGCCGCTCGTCGAGCAGCTCAAGGAGGGGGGACTGCTGGTGATTCCGGTCGGCGAGCGGTACCGGCAGACACTCTACCTGATGCGCAAGCGCGACGGAAAACTGGAATCGGAGTCGCTGCGGCCGACCCTCTTTGTTCCCATGACGGGCCGAGCCGAATCGGAGCGCGAGAAGCAACCCGATCCGGCACGGCCGACGATCGCCAATGGCGACTTCGAGGAACCGCTCGATGACGCCGGCTACATCCGGGGTTGGTTTTACCAGCGGCAGGTGCACCGTGAAACCGGCAGCAAGGCGCCGCGCGGCGAACATTACGTCTGCTTTCGCAACCGGACACCGGGCCGGCCGTCGCACATGCTTCAAGGCATGCCGGTCGACGGGCGCAAGGTCACGAAGCTGATCTTGTCGGCGAGTGTCGCCACCCGCGGCGTCAAAGCGAAACCCCGGACTCGATCCTGGCCGGCGCTGGCGCTGACGTTGTATGATGAGAACCGTGCTGAAGTGGCGACGATCGTCATGGGCCCGTTCCTCGGCACGCACTCGTGGAAGCGGGCGGCAAAGACGATTCGAGTCCCGGTTTCGGCACGCGAAGCGATCGTCCGCGTGGGGCTCTTTGGAGCGACCGGCGAGTTTTGCGTCGACGACGTGCAAATCGAAGTTTCCGAATGATCCATGCCAACTCCCCAAGGTGCCACATGAATCCCGTCCCGCCCGCCGCCCGTTCCTGGATCACTCGTCCCTGGATCGCCCGTCCCTGGATCACTCGTCTCCTGGTCGCTTCGGCGGCATGCTTGGCGATCGTTCGGCCGGCCGCTGCCGAACCGGCGACGCCAGCAACCGAACGCCCGAACGTGTTGTTCCTCGCCGTCGACGATCTGCGTCCCGAGCTGAACTGCTACGGGGCCGATCACGTCGTCTCGCCCCATATCGACCGACTCGCTCAGGCCGGCGTTCAGTTCGATCGAGCCTATTGCATGGTGTCGGTCTGCGGAGCCTCCCGCGCGTCGCTCATGACCGGCATCCGACCTTCCCCCAACCGATTCGTCGGGTACCTGGCG
>JALUUK010000697.1 GCA_027021395.1 Acidobacteriota bacterium | reverse complement strand
AAGGAGACATCCCGCGGAGGGCTCGCGGTCAACATCGCCGAGTGCTGACGCCGCGGGCGAGGTCGGGAACCGCGGAGGTTGGGGATCACCAAGGAAGAGAAGAGCAGGGAAGAGAAGAGCAATGAGTGGAGTGGAGACATCGTCGATCATCGACGAACTGAAGTGGCGCGGTCTGATTCACCAGATGACCGACGAGAAGCTATCGGAGCATCTGAGCGAGCCTCGCGTCGTCTACGCCGGATTCGACCCGACCGCCGATAGCCTGCACGTCGGGAGTTTCATCCCGCTGATGACATTGCGTCGCTTCCAGCGAGCCGGCCACCGCCCGATCGTGCTCGTCGGCGGCGCCACCGGGATGATCGGCGATCCGAGCGGTAAGAGCGAAGAACGCGTGTTGCTGTCGGAGGACCGTCTGCGGCAGAACGTCGAGGGCATCGCGAAGCAGCTTCGGCGATTCGTGGATTTCGAAGGACCGGCCGGTGCCGTGCTGGTCAATAACTACGACTGGATGAGCGGTTTTACGTTCCTCGAATTTCTGCGAGACGTGGGGAAGCACTTTCCGGTGAACGTCATGCTGTCGAAGGACTCCGTTCGCATGCGACTCGAAAAGAGCGATAGCGGTTTGAGCTACACGGAGTTCAGTTACATGCTGCTGCAAGCGTACGATTTCGTCCACTTGCATCGCGCGCACGACTGCACGGTCCAGCTCGGTGGAAGCGACCAGTGGGGCAACATCACCGCCGGAATCGACCTCGCAAGGCGACTCGACAGCGTCCAGCTCTACGGTATCACCGGACCGCTGCTCACCAAATCCGACGGATCGAAGATGGGCAAGACGGAGCGTGGCGCTGTGTGGCTCGATCCGGAGAAGACGAGCCCGTATGCGTTTTACCAGTACTGGATCAACGTGGCCGACGACGACGTCGGGACCTGCCTGAGATACCTGACGGAACTCGATCGCGGGGCGATCGAGGAACTCGACGCGGTGCGCGCCGAGGCACCCCACCGGCGGGAGAGCCAGCGCCGTTTGGCGGAAGAACTCACACGCCTGGTGCACGGCGACACCGGTCTGGCAGCCGCCCAGCGAGCAACGGAGATCTTCTTTGGAGCGGAGATCGACGCGCTGACCGACGCGCAACTGCTCGACATCTTCGCCGATGTATCGAGCCAGGAACTGCCTCGAAAGGTGCTCGAGGGCGAGGGCCTGTCGCTCATCGACGCCTTGGTCGAATCGGGTTTGGCAACGAGCCGGGGTGAAGCCAGGCGAACGATCGAACAAGGGGGCGCGTACGTGAACAACCGCCGGCGCACCGGTCTCGATGCGCGCCTCACCGCTGCCGATCTCGCCGGGGAATCGACCATGGTCCTGCGGAAGGGCAAGAAGAAGTACGGCCTGCTGCGCTTTACCGAATGAGCTATTACGGATACCAGCCGCGACGCCCGAGACGACGCCCGCTTCGGTGGCACGAGCGGCCGCGCGTGAAACGATTCCTGCGAATCGTGATCGTCCTCTTGACGCTCCTCCTGATCGGACTGGGCGG
>JALUUK010000696.1 GCA_027021395.1 Acidobacteriota bacterium | reverse complement strand
CGTCGAGTCGTGAACAAGCTCCATCAGAAGCGGCACAACGTCGGTACGACCGCGTTCGACCAGCAACCGCTGGGCATGTTTGCGCCACAACATCACCGGGTGTTTTAACGCCTCGACAAGTTCCTCGCCGGACGCTCGATCGAGCCGGATGGCGGGGGCCGGTCGCGCTCCGGGACCGGAATAGACAACGCGATAGATTCGGCCGCGTTTCTTATCGCGAAGCTCGCTCTTGTACGCGTTCCCCTTTCCCGTTTCGAAACCGCGAGGCGTCGGATTGTGCTGCACGATGTAGTTGTACCAATCGAGCACCCACACGTTGCCGTCGGGACCGACTTCCGACATGATCGGCGCCGTCCACTCGTCGTCGCTGGCCATCAGGTTGTACCGGTACTCGGCGCGGAACGAACTGCCGCGGGGCTGCAGTTCAAACACGCCGACCAGGTGCCCGGTCGGGCCGTTGACGAATGCCGTCCGATTCCAATAGGCACGGGGGTAGGTGCGCGCCGTATAGAGAGCGTGGCCGGCGCCGGCCGTGTATCCGCCGTGATGGTCGACCTGTCGCACTCGATCGGTGATCGGTCGAAAAAGATGGGTCGTCGCGATACTGCCGAGCACAAGCGAGGGCGCCCAGCCGCGCACCCGTTCATAGTACCGGTTCGCGATCGGCATATGGACACTTGGATTCCGGTTCGCCGTCGAACCGAAGATGATCCCTTCCTCGCTCATTCCGAGTCCCCACGTATTGTTATTGGTGGACCGGACGAATTCGAGCTTCGAACCATCTGGCCGAAAGCGGAAGAACCCTTGGCGAAAGCCTTGCTGCGGCTTCCCTCGAACGACCGGGCGCGATGCATTGTAGCCCTGCATGGCCCAGATCCAATTGTCGAGTCCGTATTGAAAGTTGCTCACGCCGCCATGCGTGTCTTCCATGCCCCAACCGGAGAACAGGACCGTTCGCTCATCCGCGATGTCATCGCCGTCAACATCCTTGAGATAGAGCGTTTCGATCCCGTTTTGCACGATGACGCCCCCGCGGTAGAATGCGAGCGACGTCGGAATACTGAGTCGATCGGCGAAGACCGTGAACTTGTCGGCTCGACCATCGCCGTCCCGGTCCTCGCAGATGCGTATCCGATCATGGCCGCGAGCGTTTTCCGATCGATCGTTCGGATAGTCGCTCGTTTCGGCGACCCACAACCGCCCGCGTTCATCCCACGCCATTGCGATCGGCTTTCCGCCGAGTTCCGGCTCCGAAGCGAAGAGCCGCGCTTCAAAACCTTCCGGCACGACGATGTGCTTGAGCGACTCGGCCGGCGCAACAGCCTCTTGCATCTTCGTAAACGGTGCTGCTTGAACGCCCCATGCCTTGCCCGCCGGATAGTTCGGAATCTTCGCGCCGACATCGACGTATTGAAACGGCGCCACGTCGCGCCGCTTGGGCTGCATGTTCGGAATCGGCAGTCGACCGGTGCGCCGCTCGCTCGGAGGCGGATCATCGGCGGCAAGTCGATTGGCCGGCAGCAACGTGCAGGCCGCGAGCATCGCCC
>JALUUK010000695.1 GCA_027021395.1 Acidobacteriota bacterium | reverse complement strand
CCGGTCCGCAGCGCGTCGTGGCAGCTCGAGTTGGACTTGCCGAGCCGGCTTGCGACTCGATTGGCCGCCGGCGATCTGGACGTGGCGTTGATCCCGTCGATCAGTTTCTGGCAAGATCCGAGCTATCGCATCGTCTCCGATGCATGCATCGCATGCCGCGGTCCGGTCCGCAGCGTCAAGCTCGTCGCGCGCACCCCCCTGGAACAGATCAAGACGCTGGCGGTTGACGAGGGAAGCTGTACCAGCGGCACACTCGCCCGTATCCTGCTCCGTGAAAAACTGGGGCTCGAACCGGAGCTCGTCCCCTTCCCGATCGACGTCGACCTGCACGAGGTGGCGGCGGATGCCGTGGTCGTCATCGGCGATCGAGCCATGCATGTCGAGGGAGCTCCGTTCGTCAGAACGTGGGACCTGGGCGACGTCTGGAACCGACGGTTCGGGCTCCCGTTCGTCTTTGCCGTCTGGGTCGCTCGGCCCGACATCGACATCGAACCGGTGCGACGGCGCCTCGAACAGGCGCGCGACGAAGGTGTCCGGAAGATCGAGTCGATTGCGCAGGCCGAAGCGCCGAAGCTCGGTTGGACCGTCGACGACGGTGTGCAATACCTTCGTGACCATCTCCACTTTACGCTGGGACCGAAGGAGCTGGCGGGGATGGAGCTGTTCTACCGGCACGCCGTGCGGTGGGGGCTGGCACCCGACGGATGGGAATCATCGGCCGTGGCCGCCTCGCTCGAGAACGCCTGCGAGTAGTTCGTATGGGGGGTGTCATTTGACACGAGCCGCCGCGATGGCAAGAATGAAGGGGACGGGGTTCGAGTACGTCGAACCACACCGCAAGAGTCGGCTCCGGTAGCGCCTTCCTCAGGCGGCCCGCCCGCTTTCGCCACTTGCCGCGGTCATCCCGCTGTCTTCCTGTTTCTAGCGAGAGCGTATCATGTCGAGCTATACGGTGCTTTGGGGCTTCTTCGGAATGCCGGGACAATTCGAGTTCCTCATTCTGGCCTTCATCATTCTGATCCTGTTTGGGAACCGTCTTCCGAGCGTCATGCGGTCGCTGGGGAGCGGCATCGTGGAGTTCAAGAAGGGGCTTCACGAGATCGAGGACGACCCCGCCGATCCGGCGGCAGCTCCGAAGGAAGAGGCTCCCAAAGAGTCGATCACTTCCGAGTAGGCTGCGGCGCCCCGGTCGACCGGGGCGCTGGCTGGAGCGTCTTTCTTTCCATCGGTTCCCAATGAGGAGTGTGCCATGTTCGGCATGAGCATGTCCGAGATGGCGATTCTGCTGGTGATCGGCATCCTGCTGTTCGGCAGTCGTCTGCCGGAGGTCGCTCGGTCGGCTGGCGGCATGTACCGGCGGTTTCGCGAGAGCCTCAACGATCTGCAATCCCAGGTTCAGATCGACTTGGACGAGCCGCCGAGTCGCCAGCGCGGCGGTCATGCGTCGTTGCCGGCCGAGCCGGTGCACGAGGAGACGTACGAGGAGGTATCGGTTCCCAAATTCGAGCCTCCTCCCGATTCCGACTGACCTCCGGCCCCCCCCCGGAC
>JALUUK010000694.1 GCA_027021395.1 Acidobacteriota bacterium | reverse complement strand
CGTATGTATTTTTGCCGGGGAGATGAGATCCTGTAGCTCTCGTTCGCTGAGCGCCATGGAAACAGAGAGCCTCTGTGTGTGCGATCTCCGGCGTGTGAACATAGAGGGAGTGGTCGTGTCCGCGCGTTTGATGATCACATGGCTGGGGGTGGCAGCGATTCTCTCGATCGCGGGGGCGGGGCTCCGTTCGGCGTACTGGTCGATCTACACTTTCTATCCGCCTCCAGCCGTGCGGCTTCCGGCATTTTCTCCGCCGCCGCTTCTCAGAGAGCCGACGGTGATTTCCGATTCACCCGACGCCTCTCGCGCGCTAGCCTTTGATCTGATGGACAATGTGTCGGAGTGGATTCTCGACCGATACCGCCGAATGCTTGGGAGATCGTAGCAAGTGCTGATCCTGCGCCGCTGCTCTGGTCTCGGTACGGCTTGATGAAGGGTCGCTCGTTTGCAGATCCGCCGAATACGGTGTCGCGGCATCGGCGGGTCTTTTCCCATGCCACGCAGTGCCGGTTTCCGTTCACCGGATTTCGGTGTGCGGCGGAAGCCGGGAAGCCATGACGAGGGAAAGCAGATTCAGCTTTGGGTGCTTTCCGCTGCTCGAACGCCGGCAGGTGGTGTTGATCGTGGGAGTTCTCGCGCTGGCGGTCCGAGCCGTTTGCGCGTTCGTCGTCGTGCCTTGGTGGCTGGAGGCGAGCAACACGGGATCCTTTCCCGACTTCTACCCCGTACTCGCGCAATCGATCGTCGATGGCGGCCCGTTCGGCTTTTCTCCTGCCGGCGTATCTCCGACCACGGTCCGAGGGCCTGGATTCGCGCTCTGGCTGGCGGCGGGGATGCTGTTGTCGAAGAGCGAGCCTTTTCTGGGTTTCTGGAGCGCGCTGCCGGGCGCGTTTTCGGCGATGCTCGTAGCGTCGATTGCGTGGCGGCGGTTCGGCGCGCTCGGTGCTCTGCTCGGTGGGACGATCGCTGGATGCCATCCGCTGCCGGTTTTCATTTCCACGCGCGTCATGGGAGATGAGTTCAGCGCTGCCGTCGGATTCGCTGCCGTTTACCTGCTATTCAGCGGCCTGTTGCGGGAGCAAAAGTGCTGGTGGCGGATCGGCGCGGGGACTTTCCTGCTCTCGTGGGCCTTGCTGACGAGAACCACCGTCCTTTTGCTGCCGATGGCTATCGTGCCGGCTCTTTCGTTTTCCTCGTTCTTTGCGCGCAGCATCCGCCGGGAGATTCATCGACCGCCGGACGCACGGGCCCTTCGAATACCGACATGGATTCTCGTGGCCGCCTTGGCGCTAGCGCCTTTCGGTTTGTGGTCGCTGCGCTCGAGCCTGCTCGAGAAACGGCCGGTGTTGCTTCACTCGCTAGCGGCCTACAACTGGTGGGTCGGTGAAGCTCACCATCGACCCGGGGTCGGCGAAACGTGGAGCGAAACTCGCAGAGCGGAGTATCAGGTCTTGAGGGGTGCGGTGGCCGGGACGCCGGAGGCGGCGATCTTCAAGGACTGGTACGGGCAGTTGCGCCCCGGCGAAGTCCGCGCACTCGAGCGGCGCCT
>JALUUK010000693.1 GCA_027021395.1 Acidobacteriota bacterium | reverse complement strand
ATGTGTCGCGTACTCGGTCCCGCTGATATCGGGGAAGGATTCCATGAAAAACGACGCCGTCGTTGCCGGGCGCCGTATCAGCATACCGCCGACCTTGCTCGTTTCCGCAATCGGAATCGTTCCGGACGTTCATCGCGCCATGTCGCTCGAGCCGAGCAGTGAAAGTCAGTCGGTGTTGGTCGTCGGAGAGACGCGTCAAGAAGTCGGTGCGACGGAATGGGCCGTGATGCAGGGTTTTCTCGGATCGTCGGTTCCTCGCTGTGATCCGATGGCATGGGCGCGCCGCTATGCCGCTGTCGCGGAAGTCATTCACGGCGGCTTCGTCACGGCCGTCTCCGTTCCAGCGCGCGGCGGCTTGCTGCCGGCGATCTTTCGGATGGCGCTCGCAGGTGGAATCGGAATGCAATGCGCGCTCGACTCGCTACCGGTGGGAGGGGATCCGTCGTGGGAGGCACGGCTCTTCGGAGAAAGCTGCGGCCGCTTCGTCTTGACCTGCTCGCGCGAAGATTGTGCTCGCATTCTCGATGCACTCCAAGGAGAGCCGGTTGCCGTGATCGGCGAGACGACCGCTAGCGGGCGTCTGAGTTTTTCCTACGGCGGCGCAGCGATCGTCGATGCCGACCTGAGCGCTTTGGCATCGGCCTGGAAGGGAGGCAAATGATGCCGAAACCCGTCCGTGTATTGATTCCTTTCGGCTTGGGCCTCAACTGCGAGGAGGAGACGGCCTACGCTTTTCGGCGAGTGGGAGCGGAGGTCGATCTCGTGCATCTCACCGACCTCTTCCATCATCGCGGTCCGGCGCGTATCACCGACTACCAGATCGTAGCTTTCGTCGGTGGGTTTGCCTACGGAGACCATATCGCGGGAGGCTTCGTGTTGGCGACTCGTATCCGTGCGCACCTCGAAGACGATCTTCGCGAGTTTCTTCGGCGCTCCGGCCTCGTGCTTGGGATCTGCAACGGCTTTCAAACGCTGGTGCGTTTGGGCTTGCTGCCCGGATCCGAAGGGGGCTCGTTGGATTTCGTTCCTCGGGCGACGCTTGCAGCCAACGATCGGCTGGGCTATCGCGATGCCTGGGTCACCTTGGGAGTCGAGCAGGAGTCGCTCTGCGTTTGGACCCGCGGACTCGATCGCCTAGAGCTGCCGTCCCGCCACGGTGAAGGGAAGTTCTTGGTCGATTCCGAGCAGACCTTGCGTGCGATGGAGAGGCGGGGGCAGATCGCCGTGCGCTATCTCGATTCCACCGGTCGGCCGACGATGTCATGGCCCGACAATCCCAATGGTTCTCCCGGGGCGGTGGCCGGTGTCTGCGACCCGACGGGTCGGATTTTCGGGTTGATGCCCCATCCGGATGCGTACTTGCACCCCTCGCAGCACCCAGCCGCCCGGCGGCGCAAGGGATGGAATCAAGAAACGGATGGACTGAGGTTGTTTCGCAATGGAGTGGAAGCAGCGGCGGAGCTTTCCCGTTGAGGCGTTTGGTGGAGGCTTCCGATCGCACGAAATCGGCGAGCCCTGCACTGTGGGTCGGCTTGTCGGCGATGGCGGTT
>JALUUK010000692.1 GCA_027021395.1 Acidobacteriota bacterium | reverse complement strand
GATCAGCTTCTCGAGATGCTGCCCGATACCTCCGTATCGCTGAAGGTCAAGCTTCCGGCGCACGTTCTACACTCCGGTGTGCAGTTCATGGGCATCTGCATGCAGAATGCCGCCGACGCCGTTGCGAAGGGTGAAACGGAAGCGTACGAGGCCTTCGTCGCATCGGGCACCACGGAAAGCTTGAACCGCCTAGCCGACCTCGATCAAGACACTTCGTCACTTCGAAGATCGCTTGGAGAGTTTTCCGTAGCGATGGAAGAGAGCCTTGCCGCGACGAGACGTCTCGTCACGGCCAATGCCATCGAAGCGAATCTGCTCGCCTCCCAAAACGACCGAATCGCTTCGTTCATGCTGCCGCGATCCGTGGGTGGATACATCGAAGTGGTCAGGGATATCGTCGCAGAGACCATCGACAACAGCGAAAAGGCCCAAGGCGATGTGGATCGCGCACGGAGACTGCTTCTATCGGCCGACGACCTCTACGCGACCGGCGAGTACCGTCTTGCCTACGATGCTTACCGCCTAGCCTACCGAAGCGCGCTCGGAGCCCTCCCCGGCGACGTCCGCATGGTCGCGAATCCGTGATGCCGCGAGACCGCGGAGGCTCCTAGCTCAGCAGGCTCTCCCTGTTCTCTGCGCGGAAATAGCCCGTTGCCGACAGCGCACCGCTTGTGATGGCGGTGGCGGTGGCGGTGGCGATGCGATTTTTCACGATTCCCGCGAATATCGTGGCTTTGTCGAAGTGCTCCGGAGACCATAGGAGCGGATTGCAGAATGGCGAATACGACCAAAACGAAGCCATCGACAAAACGACGAGAAACGGTGCGGCAAGCATCAGGCCGCTGACCTCGCTCTTCGTCAAGGCTCCCGTTGCCATGCCGAGGGCGAGCGCAAAAAAAAACGCGCTCTGCAGCGCTCCGTACAACGCCACGGCGGAGGGCGACGGCTGTCGACTGCATCCCAACCCGTCCGGACGACCGCAAAGGCGATCCGCCCGAGCGAAAGCCTGGAAATCGGGAAACTGTCGGCTTTCTTGGCCGTCGCGCGAAAGTCGGAATGCGGCATCTCGGAAGTCGAACGATCGGCCTGCTTTTCGATGGTGGCGATGCCGCCGTCTCGAATTCGCTCGAGGTGGTCAAGCCGCACCATCTCTTCCGAGACCTTCTTTTCTTCGAGCGGGTCGTGAGACATCAGGCGACGGAATCTCGACGCTCGAGCTGAGCGGCGACGAAAAGCCGGCAAATCGCGCCTTAGCCGCCGGTGATCACGGCTCGCAGCGGCGGCACGATTCTTGAAAGTGCTTCAGCGAGATTTCTTGAAAACGTCTCGTGAGGAAAGGGATGCAGAAGACCATGAACGATCAGAACTCGACTCTCAGCACCGACTCCGACACGGAAAAGAAAAGCGACCCCATTCTCGAAATCCACCTAGGCCGGCCGGAAGAGGGAGATTGTCCGACTCTGCTGCTCGACGGCGTCAGCCTGCACGATGCGCAGCAACCCTATCGGGAAATCCTCCATCTCGAAGGAGCCGAGCCGGAGATCGTCGTCATTTTCGGCTTCGGACTCGGCTACCTCGCGGCGGGAATGCAGAAGCTCGCGCCGCAGGCGCGGATCATCTGCTGGGAGCCCATCGAGGCGATGCACGATCTCGCACTCGAGGTTTTGGAAAAGGAATGGGAACTCAGCGATGAAGTTCTCGTCGAAAAGGATCTCGAGGACTTTCAAGCGCGCCTTCTGGCTGCGCTGCCCAATGCGCGCTCGCTCGCAGTCTTGGGCCTCGACGCGCTCGCCAAGAACTATCCCGAGCTTTACGCACGTTTCGATCAAGTCGTACGCGATGTCATCGACGCTTCGACCTTGGAGTCGATGCCGATCCCGCTCAATGCGGACATGCGGAACTTCTTGACCGCTGCTCTTCCACGCTTGACCTCTGAACCGACCTTGGCGTCGCTGGCGGGAAGCACTCCGAACGCGCACTGGGTCCTGTTGACGAACGCTCCCGACCCCGGCCTCGCAGCGTCGATCCGTGCACAGCGCGATGCGCTGATGATTGCGACGATTCCCGAAGTGACTCCGACACTCACCCGATACGGGCTCGATGCCGACCTGGTTCTGGTCCATCGCGCCATGCCGCCGACGAAACACGTGGCCGGTGAAGTCGGAGGCGCGGTGCTGGCGATCACGCCGGATTCCCATCCCCAATGGTGGGAAGTCCCGGCCCGCGCGCGATTTTCGGTGGGACACACCGCAACGAGCTGGCTGATGCCGAATGGTGATCCGTCCTGCGGCATATCCTTCGCATGGGGCGATGCGATCCCGCTCGCGGTGCTTTGCTCGTTGCTCGGAGCTTCTTCACTGATGCCCGCGGATCCTGAAATCTCGAGCGAAGGATGCTGGAATCGCCTCGCTCCATCCGCACGATTCGAAACTCTCCTCGCGCGTTGCGCCGCACGAAGCGGCGCCGAGATCATCGAGATCGGACGCGGACACGAACAGATTCCATCCTTGGCGCGAGATCCGCGCCCGCCTCTTCGCGAGATCGTCACGGGCAAAGGCCGTCCGCTGCAGGCCGAAGAACTCGCCGCGCAAACCGCGCGCGCTCGGCGCAGCTTGGCGCTGCTGATTCTCGAAGCAAACCGCGAACGACTCCCGGAGCCGCTCGCCGGAGACTACATCCATCGGCGCGCAAGACTCGACGCCTTTACGCGCGCTCTGCTCAGCCGACCCCGCGCCCACTACGATTCCGAGCGAATGATGCTGGAGATGCGCGGCGGACAGCTTTGGCTCGAAAGCCTCGACGAGTTCTTGCCACGAGCGGCAACACCGGGCGCGATGATGAGCGGAGCCATCCTCACCGAAACCGCCAACGAACCGATTCGCGTCTTTCTCGGTGGACGGACCAAGGATTTCATCCCCCTGCGCGTACTCGAATCGGAGTTGCGGGCCCGCTGCTCGCGATCGCTCGAAATCGTTCACCTCGCCGATTGCGTCCCCGCCGATCTTCCGCACGAGCGGTGGCTGCTCGAGATCCCACGCTTGTGCGGATATCGAGGGCATGCGATCTACCTCGACGCCTCCGTGTTGGTCTTGGCGGATGTGGCGGATCTTTGGGACCACCCGCTCGGCGAGAACGTGGCTCTGCGACCTGCCGAAGGGGCCGCTTCGATCGTACTCATCGACTGCGCGCGCTTCGGTCGAAGTGAAGACGGAAGCTTCGGCGCTCTGCCGGAATCGTGGGATGCCCGCGACCACCTTTCCTCCGACAGCCGCGCACTGCGCTACACCTGCAGACCCTGGCATCCATGGCTCTCCGATCTCCATCCCTTGGCCTGGGCGTGGGAACATGCCTTGGCGTCCACCTGCCATCGTCGCGCGCTCTCGCCCCAAGACCTCTCGGCAGCCGCTGAACGCGGCGAAATCCGAAAATCGCTAGCGAAGCGCTACGGCGGAGACACTTTGGATGCGGCGACGGAAAAACAGCCATCCGATCGCTCGGATGGCTGTGCACTTCCTGCGAAATGACGATGGCCGACAAGCCCGTCGGTAGCGCCCGTCCATGACGCCCGTCCATAACGCCCTTCAATAACGGTAGTGCTCGGGCTTGTAGGGGCCGTCCTTGTCGATGCCGAGGTATTCGGCCTGCTCATCCGTCAGACGCGTGAGCTTGACCCCGATCTTGTCCAGATGCAGACGAGCGACCTTTTCGTCGAGATGCTTCGGCAGCACATAGACTTTGTTCTCGTAGGCATCGAGATTCTGCGCCAGCTCGATCTGCGCGAGCACCTGGTTGGTGAAGCTGTTGGACATCACGAAGCTGGGATGCCCCGTCGCACAGCCCAAGTTCAGCAGGCGGCCTTCGGCGAGAATCAGCACGCTGTGTCCATCGGGAAAAGTCCACTTGTCGTATTGCGGCTTGATGTTGGTGCGCACGATGCCCGGCCAAGAAGCCAGCCCCGCCATGTCGATCTCGTTATCGAAGTGGCCGATGTTGCCGACGATCGTCCCATCCTTCATGCGGCTCATATGATCCGCCGTGATGATGTCGCGGTTGCCCGTCGTGGTGATGAACATGTCGGCACGCTCGATCACATCTTCGACCGTGCACACTTCGAAACCTTCCATGGCGGCTTGCAGCGCGCAGATCGGGTCGATCTCGGTCACGATCACGCGGGCCCCCTGACCGCGCAGGGATTGCGCGCTGCCCTTGCCGACGTCTCCGTACCCGCAGACCACCACGACCTTGCCCGAGAGCATCACATCCGAGGCGCGCATGATGCCGTCCACCAAGGAATGGCGGCAGCCGTAGAGATTGTCGAACTTGCTCTTGGTCACTGAATCGTTGACGTTGATGGCGGCAAAATGCAGCGTGCCTTCTCGCTCCATTTCGTAGAGACGATGGACGCCGGTGGTCGTTTCTTCGGTCACTCCTCGCATTTCTTCGACGACCTTCGTCCAGCGCGAAGGATTCGCTTCGTAGAGCGCAGCGAGTTTTTTCATCAATTCGCTGAAGTCTTCTCCGGCTCCCTCCGGCGCAGGATCGACCGAGCCCTTGCGTTCGGATTCATAGCCGAGCTGAATCATCATCGTTGCGTCGCCACCATCGTCGACGATCTGCGTCGGCCCCCGTCCACCGCCGAAGTCCAGCGCGCGCTCGGTGCACCACCAGTACTCTTCCAGCGTTTCGCCTTTCCAGGCAAAACATGGAATGCCGCGAAGATCGTCGACGCTGCCGTCGGGGCCGACGACCACCGCCGCGGCGGCATGATCTTGAGTGGAGAAGATGTTGCACGATGCCCAGCGCACCTCGGCGCCGAGATCCACCAAGGTCTCGATCAATACGGCGGTTTGAATCGTCATGTGCAGCGATCCCATCACGCGCTGGCCGGCGAGCGGCTTTTGTCCGCGGAATTCCTCGCGCACGGACATCAAGCCCGGCATCTCTTGCTCGGCCAGGATGATCTCTTTGCGTCCCCACTCGGCCAGCGAGAGATCCTTCACCTGGTACTCCAGTGACTGCTTCGTAGCGCCTCCCTTTTCGGCGCCGGACATACTTTGACTCATCAGCGACACTCCTTAGTCGATGCGAACGGCGATCTTCGCCGCCCGGCGTTCTTTTTCCGCTCTTCTTTCTCTTTCCTATTCCCTCGCGCTTCGTTCGCGCGAAGAGACCATGGTTTCGGCCGTGGCCAACATCAGCGCCGGGCCCTTGGCATGTGGGTCCGGCGGCAGAATACGACAGTGCGGCGTACCTAGCCCCGCCTGCTCAAAGTGTTCCTTCATCTCATCGGCCGAAAAGCCCCAACCCTGTTGCCCCATCACGCGCCGAATATCTTCGCGATCGTGTCGGGTCAGATCCACGACGACGCCGCGACCTCCCGGACGCAGGATGCGCCTCATCTCCGCCAACGCCGCCCGCGGGGCTTCGACATAGCTCAGGGAAAGCACCATCAAGGCGGCATCCACTGCATGATCGGCCACCGGCAGCGCTTCCATCTCGCCGCATCGCAGATCGACGTTTTCGTGCTCGGCAAGACGCCGCCGGGCTTGGGCCAACATGCTTTCCGAGTGGTCGACCGCGATGACCTGCTTGATCTGCGGCGCGAGTTCCTCGGCCAATCTCCCGGTTCCGCACCCGAGATCCGCCACCACCCAATCGGAAGGAAGAAGGGCCGAGCAGGCCGAGATTTCGAAATCCGTACCGTAGATTTCGTTCCGCAGACGATCCCAAGCCTCCGCCTTGTCGGCGAAAAACGAGCGCGCGCCCCGCCGGCGGTGGCGCAGGAGCGCGGCAAGGCGGAAGCGATCCTGTTCTACCGCCGGCCAGTGTTCGAGCTGTTCGCGCGACAGGCGCCAGAACTTGGTGGCCGTGGGGTCGGCATGCTCACGATCCATGCTGTAGATATTCGCCGTTCCCTCGCCTCTGCGAAGCAGCCAGCCCCGCTCGACGAGGTGCTTGATATGCCGGCTGACGGTGGATTGCGGCAGTTGCAAGACCTCGCAGATCTCCACGACGCCGAGTTCCTGAGTCTCGAGAAGGTGAAGAAGACGCAAGCGCGTGGCGTCCCCGAGCGACTCCAGGCAATGCACCAGTCGCTCGGGCTGCGAGCCCTCCGGCACCGAACGCAAGGCCGCGGCCGAACGCGAACGCTTCTCGTTCCCGGATTTGCTCACTTGCGCACCGACTTCCCTCTCCGCCCGCGCACCCCCGACCTCGGTTCGCGCGACAACTTCGTCCGGACGACCACTTTCATCCGTTCATCCGGATCTAAAGATAAACCAATAAGCCCACCCCGTCCAAGAAGTCCCTGTGCGACAGTGCCGATGCGCGAGTGCCTCCCGGCCCCAGAATCGAGGCTGGAGATCCCCCGGGCTGTCTTTTCTCGGGTCCGTGGGCCCGAAGATGTGCGAACTCGACCCCTGGGCGGGAAATCTCGGAGTTCTGTGTTACCGCTCATCCGAAACCGCAGAAATCTGAACATTTGCCGACCGGGGCGGCTTGTCGCGTTCGCGCAGGTAGGCGGCGGTTCCGGCGAATCTGAACCCCTATTCCGGTTGATGGTGAACACCTGTTCCGGTCAAGGTGAACACGCGTCGGAGTGGAGCGATCGTGCAGAAGTGGCGACGTATCCCCTGGTCGCTGGTTCCTTCTTTCGACGGCGAGCCTGAGAGTACATTCGAGGATTTCGAGAGATATTCCTCGACGGTAGAGCTGTTCAGCGAGCCGGCGATCGCTTGGCCGGAGGCGTGTGCATTTCCCGGCTAGCTCGACGTACAGCCTGATGGCCCGGCGCACGAAAACTCCGCATGCAGGGTTCACGAACTTTTCTTCTTCCGGTTCCGGCGTGCGGTTATTTCTTGTTCACTTTCCCGGACACGATAGCTTTTTCCCTCGATGACCGTGACGTCGGCGTGGTGGGTGAGCCGCTCGAGAAACGTCGCGGCACTGGTGGCGTTGGGAAAGACACCCAAGCGCCTCGAGTTGTTTCAGTAGCTGGTTTTTGGGGATATGCTCGGCTGGCAGGATCCCCCGATTGTCCACTCGTTGCACGGAGTTTCAGTAGCTGGTTTTTGGGGATATGCTCGGCTGGGTGCATCGCAATCCCGTGCAGCTCCAGGAGTGGAAGTTTCAGTAGCTGGTTTTTGGGGATATGCTCGGCTGGTACGACGGAGAGTATGGGGCCATGGTGCGAATGGGTTTCAGTAGCTGGTTTTTGGGGATATGCTCGGCTGGTTGACCACCTAGGACATATGATAGCGACATATGCCGTTTCAGTAGCTGGTTTTTGGGGATATGCTCGGCTGGCGGCGGCGCATGAAACTGTACCTCGCCCGCCGGCAGTTTCAGTAGCT
>JALUUK010000691.1 GCA_027021395.1 Acidobacteriota bacterium | reverse complement strand
ATCCAGGGCCGGCAGATCGCCGCCAACAGCCGCATCATCGGAACGATCATGGAACAGGTCGAAGCGCACACCGGGGTCGAAGCCGCATGATTGCCGTCGTTCAGCGCGTAACGCGCGCCGCCGTTCGTATCGACGGCGACATCGTGGGTGCCATCGGACGAGGTCAGCTCGTGCTGTTGGGTGTCGCCGCCGGCGACACCGAGTCCGACGCGCGCTGGCTGGCCGATAAGCTCGTCGGTCTGAGGATCTTCGAAGACCGCGACGGCAAGATGAACCTGGGCCTCGAAGAGATCGACGGCGCCATGCTCATCGTGTCGCAGTTCACGCTGCTCGGAGATTGCCGCAAAGGACGCCGTCCCAGCTTCGCACGGTCGGCCGCACCGGAGCTTGCGGAACTTCTGTATGAGACCTTCATCGGTGCGGTCGGCAGCCGAAACATCCCGGTGGCGACCGGTCGCTTCGGCGCCATGATGGAGGTGGAGCTGGTCAACGACGGCCCGGTGACGCTGATCGTGGAGAGCCGGTAGGAAAGCGAGCGACAGCACATTGGTTTGCGGTCGGGCGCGCAGCAAAAACACCCCGCGGGACATCTGCCCGGCGGGGTGCTTCCGTGTCATCGATGGCGGAATCGCTCCGGATCGAACTCAGCGTGCGATGCCGACCGCGAACGTGCCGCCGATGAGGCTCACGTCCTCCGTATCGCGGTCGCTCATGCCGGCCCAATACTGGCCTTCGACCGCGGCTCGAGCGAACAGTCGCGTTGTTCCGCTCAGGTACCGTCGGTACTCGACGCCGACTTGCAGTTCGCTGATGTTGAACGTCGTGTCGGGGTTGAGCGTACCGTTGTTATTGGTCGCGTCGGCGTACATGAAGGCGGTGCGCCCGATGCCGAAGAGATAGAGGTTGCAGGTCAGCGGACGATAGAGTTCGGCGCCGACGACCAGGCCGAGCGCTCCGTCCGTCTCCAGGACGCCGCCACCGACGGTACGCGTTTCCGTGAACTCCGCGTAACGGACGCCCGCGGAAAGGAGGCCTTCCCACTTCTTTCCGAGCGTGAACGTGTCGGTGACTTCCAGATCGAACGTCTCCATGCCGACGTCGCTGTAGATGCTCGTCGGGCTCGCGCCGCCCCCGTCATAGTCGAACCAGCGGGCTCGAAGACCGAAGCCGTTGCTGTTCTGCCATCCGAGCCAGATGCGGGGCGCGGCCTTGTAATCGAAGCCTTCCATCTGCCCTTCGCTCTGGAAGGGGCGGAGGACGGCCACTTCGGCGCCGAAGACGAGTCCCGACGTGTAGCACGGCCAGGCGTCGTCCCCGCCATCGTCGCAGGAGCTCACGCCACCGTCGGCGTTGCGATAGCGAGCCAGATCGGCTTCGACCTGATCGAGCCGATCTTGCAGGCTGGCGAACTTGGTCGCCGAAACATAACTGGTTGATTGCGCCTTGGCCGGCATCGCGCCCAGCGCGAGGCACAGCACGGCAATCCATGCACTAATAGACCACTTCATCAGTAACCTCCTTGTCGATTCGAATCTTTTTCGCGTTGCTTTC
>JALUUK010000690.1 GCA_027021395.1 Acidobacteriota bacterium | reverse complement strand
CCGACGCGGATGGCGGGGGTCGTCTCCGCGAATGGGAAAGTTCTCCGCTCGGGAGAGGAAGGTATGGATGGGCCGAAGATCGACCGCATCGCGTTTGATCTTTTCGGGTGCCGCCGAATACGCACGGATCGCTCCATCGACGTCGAGCAGGTAGATCTCGATGGAAGGATTGATGACCATCATATAGTGCATGGCCCTCTCGACCGCTTCGGACGAAAACTCACCGTCCTTGAAAAATCGAATTTCTCGCGCGAGGTTCGTGGCAAGGTCGCGATTTAGGCGTTGGTTGGTTTCCGCGAGGTAGGATTCCGTCGCAAAAAGCGTGACGACGAGCTGAACGCAGCCGAGAAGAAAGAAAAGGGCGACCAAGACGATGGCCAGTCTTGCGTAGAGAGTACGAAACACGAATCAATCTCCACCGGTCGAGTCGTCGGCGAACTTGTAGCCGACGCCCCACACCGTGA
Organism: Acidobacteriota bacterium; assembly: GCA_027021395.1. Classification (GTDB taxonomy): domain Bacteria; phylum Acidobacteriota; class Polarisedimenticolia; order J045; family J045; genus JALUUK01. The sequence continues at coordinate 1,092 of JALUUK010000690.1, read as the reverse complement.
GAATGTGCTTGGGGTCGGCAGCGTTTTCCTCGATCTTTCCCCGCAGCCGGTTGATGTGAGAATTCACCGTATGCTCATATCCGCCGTACTGGTATCCCCAGACGTGCTCGAGAAGTTGAGTCCGGGTGAAAACCCTGCCCGGATGTCGTGCGAAGAAGAATAGAAGATCGAATTCGCGGGCGGTGACGTCGATCAGCGCACCTTCCAAGCGAACGGTGCGCGCGTTCGCATCGATCTCCAAAGATCCCACGCGAAGCGAGGAGGGTGCTTCTCCTAAAGGGCCGGGCGCGAGCCGTTCGATGCGCCGCCAAAGCGCTTTGACGCGTGCCTGCAGTTCGCGCACGCTGAACGGTTTGGTCATGTAGTCGTCGGCACCGATCTCGAGTCCGAGGACCTTGTCCATCTCCGTCGATTTCGAGGTGAGCATGAGGATCGGTGTATAGCGTTCCTGGTTGCGGAGCCGGCGGCATATTTCCATGCCGTCGAGGTTCGGCAGCATCAAGTCCAGGATGATCAGGTCGTAGGCATGTTGCCGCGCAGATTCGAGCCCGAGGCGGCCGTCGTGCACGGTGTCGACCTTGCAAGGAAGATCGCTGAGATGGAGCCCGATCAAATGGGCTAGATCGCGGTCGTCTTCGATGACCAGGATGCGTCGATCCACGTCTCTCCGCCTCCGCTACTCCACCCACGAACCCCGCGTTCTCTCACTTCGTCCCCCTCAGCATCCGAAAACGTTACACCAAAAAGTTCACAAAACTATCACGCGGTGGATCAGGGGGGCGGGATCTCGAATCGCTACCGCCCTTGGTATGGTGGCAGCGGTATAATAATGTCCCTATGCGTTGGCTGGCAGATCACAGGGACCTGCGAGTGTCCTGGGAATAGCCCGATGGCTTTCCCGACCGGCCAAGTCCTTTCTGCAGGCGATGAAGTTTAGCTGATCGTGAAAACAGGAGCGGACACTACTGATCACGATACAACAAACGATACCCTCTCGGTGGAGAAGGGAGCGGCAACGGAATCATCGGGTCGCTGCCAAGTCTCCCCCTCTCCGGCAAATTACCGGGCACGAGTCACGGAGGACGAAGGCAA
>JALUUK010000689.1 GCA_027021395.1 Acidobacteriota bacterium | reverse complement strand
CGACATGTCCGGTCTGATTGTGCCACGATCGCGGAAGGGATGACAGGGGTAGCATGAGCCGATGATCAGACGATTCCTAGCCGACACCGTGGATCTCATTTTGGGGGTGCTGGACAAGATCGGCGTGGTCCGTGGGGGCGGGGCTTGGTGGCGGGCGAGAGTACAGCGTCGATTGGACGCGGCCGAGAATCGGGTCGAGATGCAGCGCAGGGCTGTCGAGTCCCGCTACCGTATGTGCCGCGAATGCCGGGCCTTGGTTCCCAACCGAGAAAAGACCTGCGACAGCTGTGGCGCAGTGATGTCCGGTGTGCCGCGAGGAGGCGCGGGAAGACTGCTGTCCTTGCTGGTTCCCTCGCTCGGGTCGGTTTCGACGACGATGATGGGTGTGATCGGCGTGGTCTATCTCGCGTCGATCTTAGGGCCGGTCAGTCAGGGGGCAGGCGGTGGTTTTTCTCCGGATATGAACACGCTCTACTACCTTGGGGCGAAAATCCAGCATGTCCCGATGTCGGACGGTTCATTTCAGCGTTTCGTGATCTGGAATCGATACGAATATTGGCGTTTGCTCAACCCAGTCTTCCTGCATGGGGGAATCCTCCACCTATTGTTCAATTGTTACGCGCTGATGAATCTTGGCCCTGTTCTCGAGCACGCCATCGGACCTCGTCGTTTTCTCGTCTTTTTCGTATGGAGCGGAGTGATCTCATTCATCGCATCGGCCGTTTGGTCGCCCTACACGCTCTCGGTCGGTTCTTCCGGAGTGATCTTTGGTCTGATCGGCTTGGGGATCGTCTTCGGCTACCGCCGGATGGGAGGCTTGGCATTCGCCAGGGAAACTCTGATTCGTTGGGCCTTGTTCGGCGCAGTGATGATGCTGATGCCCGGGCTCCATATCGACAACGCGGCGCACCTCGGCGGTTTTCTCGCCGGAGTATCGGCCGGCTTTCTCTTCGATGATCAACCGCCGCGGAGCCCCACCATTTCTCGGCTTTGGTCGATCGCTGCGCTTGTGAGCGGAATCATGATTCCGGCGGGATTCGCGGCGGCGCTTTTTCACTGGTGGTCCCAGTTGGGCTGACCGGCCCGTCGCGGCGAGTTCTCGCGCACGCCTGAATTGCAGATTTTTCTCATTGAGAATGAGATTCGGAAGACCGCGCGTTCGCGGGAGAGTGTATCGAAAGGAGACACTCTCCGACGATTCTGTCGGGCGGATCGACAGAGGTGAAACGTAGGGCAGCGCGGTGCCGCTTCTTTCGTGTCGTTTCCCAGAAGACGGCCGCTTCGGGCGGATCAAGTCGGCCCAGATACGTAGTTCGCTGCCTTGCTCTTTCCTCCTCATGCCACATATTCACCCGGGGGGTCCTTGAGGCTCGAGTGGAGGAGCGATGATGCGCGCCCGGATAGCTACTGTTCTAGTCGTTGGAATACTGTTTTGCTCGATCGGCGCAGCGTTCGCCGGTTCCCCGGATTCTTCGAATACGAAGAAGCCGCTCTTCGATACGAGCATGTTTCGACCTCGGCTCGTCCTGCACGACGTTCCCGTGGTGACCGATGAGAGCTAC
>JALUUK010000688.1 GCA_027021395.1 Acidobacteriota bacterium | reverse complement strand
CCGAAGCGAGCCGGGAAGGTAACGTATCCGAATCCGGTGCCGAAATCCGATCTTAGGCGCTAGAGGGGGAAGCAGGGAGTGACGTGGCGGTCGTATTCGTCGTTGATGATGATCCGGTGACCTGCGAGGCGGTGGCGCGCACTCTGCAGCGGGATGGTCATGATCTGACGACCTTCACCCACCCCGAGCAAGCGCTCGATGCCGGGCGCGTCAACCCGCCTGCCGTCGTGATCACGGATTTCGCCATGCCGGGTCTCAACGGCCTCGAGTTCCTTTTGGAATTGCGGCGCTACAGTCCGGCGACGACCTTCATCGTCGTTTCCGGGCAAGCGACCGTCGAAGATGCCGTCAGCTTGATGAAGCACGGGGTCGTCGACGTGCAGGTCAAGCCCCCCCGCGCGCGATCTCTGAGAAAAGCCGTCACCCTTGCACTCAAGCAGCACGAACTCGCTGCGGAAAACCTCCGGCTTCGGCAAGACCTCCGCGGCCTTCGCGGTGTCTCGCGTGTCGTCGGCGCCTCACGGCCTTTTTCAGCGACGATGAGAATGGTCGAGAAAGTCGCCGGCAATCCCTCGACGGTGTTGATCACCGGAGAGACCGGCACCGGAAAGGAAGTGATCGCCGAGTCGATTCACGAGCTTTCACCGCGCGCAGATCATCGCTTGGTCAAGGTCCACTGTGCCGCCATTCCCGAGACCTTGCTCGAATCGGAACTCTTCGGACATATCCGCGGATCTTTTACCGGGGCGATCCGAGACAAAGTCGGGCTTTTCGAAGAGGCTCATCAGGGCAGTATCTTTCTCGACGAAATCGGTGAGATCACTCCCAACGTTCAGGCCAAGCTACTGCGCGTACTGCAAACGGGAGAGGTGCAGCGCGTGGGCGATACCAAGACGCGCAAGGTCGACACGCGGGTGATGGCCGCGACCCATCGCGATCTGCAAAAGGCGGTTGCCGAGGGCGAATTCCGGGAAGATCTCTTTTATCGCCTCAACGTGATTCCGATTCACGTACCGCCGCTGCGTGAGCGAGGCGACGATGTGCTGCTCTTGGCCCGCCGCTTTCTCGCCGTCGAATGGGAACGCAGCGACCGCGGGGGCGAGCCCATGTCGTTTTCTGCGGAGGCCGAAAAAGTCCTGCTGGGCTATTCATGGCCGGGGAACGTGCGGGAAGTTCAGAATATCGTGACGCGGCTGGTGGCCCTTTGCGATCGCTCCGTGATCGGTGTCGATGATCTTCCCGATTCCGTTCGTTCCGGCAAAGGTGTGCCGGCCTCGAAGATCGATGCGCTCAAGGAGCTGAGCCTCGAACAGGCCGAGAGGCTGCTGATTCTCAATGCCATTTCGAGAAACCAAGGAAACAAGAAACAGGCGGCACGACAACTAGGGATTGGTCTCGCGACACTCTACCGCAAGCTTCAAAGCTACGAAGCCGATACGGGCGAGGCATGAACGAGACGCCGCTTTCCGGGCGCCTAGTAGCCAATATTCTCGTCGCCGTCGGCACCGCGGTGGCGGTCACCCTCGGAGCCATCGCTTGGTGGACGTGGCGTCACGAAGTTCAGCAACTCGATCGCCACCAACTCGATCGCTCGCAACGTTCCGTCTCGATCGCGCGCCTTTTCGTGCAGCAGCGAATCGATCGCGGCCGCATCGTTCTCGGTACCATCGCCGAATCGCACGATATCCAGCGCGCCCTTGCCGAAGGCAATCGCCTCGCTCTGCAGGCGGCCTTGATGAGCTTGCTGCATGCCGGCGACCAAGCCACTTTTACTTTGGCGATCTATGATCGCAACGGCCGGTTGGTGACGGCGAGTTCGCGTATGGCGGAAGCGGTTTTTTCCGGGATGGCGACGAATCCGGAGCATCTCGTCGATCAGCAGATTCTCGAAGTGCTGGTCGGTGATCTCACGGTGACTTCCGGCCGGGCCATCGTGCGCGATGGGAAACGTCTCGGTTGGGTGGTCGGGGCCTACCGTGTCGGTCGCATCTTCGTCGCGAGCCTTGCGGACGATCTGGAAACCGACGTCGCGGTCTATTTCAATCAGAAGGTCTTGGCGAAGCACTATTCCTTTCCCCAGGCCCCGCCGAGCTGGGACCGTATCGCATCGCTTCATCGCCTTGCCGATGATGACGAGACCTGGCTGGCTACGGCGGAGATCGCCGGCGAAGTCTTCGACATCGCCCTTCTGCCGATTCGAGATGTCGTGGGCAAGGCATGGATCGCCGTGGGTATTTCACGGCAGCCCCTGATCGAAGCTCAACGCATATTCGTTTGGAAGATCGCCGGCCTCGGCGTCGGTGGTTTGCTGGTGGTCTTGGCATTCGTCACTGCGTTCCTGGTCATGCTGCGCAAACAGCAAGAACGACTGATCCACCAGCGCGACGAGGCCTTTGAAAAGCAGGCCGGCCTTTCGGATCGACTCGAGCATCTTCGCGCCGTGGTTCACGACATCAAGGCGCCGCTCGGCGGCATTCAGCTCTCCTGCGAGAACTTCCTCGAGGAGTCGAACGATCCTGAACTCGCGCAGGGGCTGCAGCAGATCATCGATACCTGCGAAAAACTCAATCTCTTCTTGATCAACGTGCTGACGATGGCCGAAGCGGATGAGGGCCCGATCAAGGTGTGCCGGGAAGTCGTACTTCTGCCGGGTCTATTGGAAGACGTCGCCGAACGCCTCGCTCCGTTGGCCGCATCACGCGGTGTCGCTTTGGTCTGTGAGCCCGGAGATGAGGTTCCCGCGCTGGTCTCGGATGGCACGCTGATCGAGCGGGCTCTGCTCAATCTCGTATCCAACAGTCTGGCCGTCGTACCTCACTCCGGCCGTGTTCGTCTCGTGCTGCACTCGTCGGGGAAGAGAGTTCAGATCCGTGTCGAGGACGACGGTCCCGGATTTACGCAATTCGATCCCGAAAAGGCTTTCTCGAGAGACCGTCCACAGGTGAAAGATCGCTCGATCAAAGCCGGTTCGAGCGGCTTGGGCCTCTATATCGTCGCCCGCATCGCCGAAGCGCTTGGTGGAAGCGCGAGCGCCCGGAATCTCGCGGGCGGTGGATGCTGCGTCACGCTCGATCTTCCATTCGAAGCGGCGGAAGGCGCGCGGTAGAAATGCTGGGCGCCGGCGCGCTACCAAGCCGCAAGGCCGCAAGGGGAGGTCGGGTTCTCAAATTGAGAAGGGATCGGGGGCCGGTGGTTCTCATTGCGAGAAAGCAAGCGATGAGCACGAAGCAGGAGATGTGGCTAAGTCTTATGATTACACGCTTTAGGGTGTGCACGCAGACTTGGCATCCCGTTTGCTCTACGTGTGGGTGCCTAAGCAGCAATCACGACTTCAAAGAATCATGGATCTCGAAGGTCGGCTGGTCACCGGCCTTTCTCCATTTAACATCTCCCATATCGAGAGGTCGCGTGTCGTGGGTCCTGTGCTCGGCAGGCCGCTGCCCGTAGGCGGTCGCGCCGGGTCCCCCGGCTGTGGCGCCATGCCATCGGGTTTCTATAATCCCGAGGCCTCCGGAGCTTCGCGGCCTAGCGACCGCCCACCGAAACCGACCGCCCACCGAAACCGAGAGATCCCGAACTCCACCATGAAACCCGAGCGCATCAGGAATTTCTGCATCATCGCCCATATCGATCATGGGAAGACGACCCTATCCGATCGTCTGCTCGAGGTGACCGGGGCGCTGAAGAAGAGGGATATGGTCGATCAGACGCTCGACTCGATGGATCTCGAGCGGGAGCGAGGGATCACCATCAAGTCTCACGCCGTTGCGCTTTCGCACCCCGATGCGGCGGGCAATGATTTTCGGCTGAATCTGATCGACACGCCCGGGCACGTGGATTTTTCCTACGAAGTGTCTCGTTCGCTTGCCGCCTGCGAGGGGGCGATCTTGATCGTCGATGCCGCGCAGGGGGTCGAGGCGCAGACCTTGGCCAATACCTATCTGGCCATCGAGAACGATCTGACCATCATCCCGGTGATCAACAAGATCGATTTGCCGTCGGCGGATGTCGAGTGGGCTCGCAACCAACTCGTCGAGATCGTCGGTCTCGAAGGTGACGAAGCCATTCCGGTTTCGGCGAAGCAGGGCATCGGTATATCGGAGATCCTCGACGCGATCACGACACGTGTTCCCCCTCCGTCGGGTGATCTGGACGCCCCTCCCAAGGCGATGATCTTCGACTCGTGGTACGACAGCTATCGCGGAGTGTTCATGCTGGTGCGGGTGATCGACGGTTGCTTTCGCAAACGCCAGAAGATTCGCTTGATCGCGACCGGTGTCGAGTATGAAATCGAAGATCTGGGAGTGTTCACGCCGAAGTCCTTACCGACGGAAAGCTTGAGCGTCGGGGAAGTGGGCTGGGTGATCGCCGGCATCAAGGCGGTCGAAGAAGTCAAGATCGGTGATACGTTGACCGATGCCCACAACCCCACGCCGGAGCCCTTCCCCGGTTTCCAGGTCGTCAAACCCATGGTGTTCGCGGGTCTTTATCCCAGCGAGGCCGCCGACTACGCCAATTTACGCGACGCATTGGACAAGCTGCAATTGAATGATTCGTCATTCGATTTTGAGCCGGAAGTTTCCGATGCACTGGGGTTCGGGTTTCGCTGCGGGTTTCTCGGCCTCTTGCACATGGAGATCATCCAGTCGCGACTCGAACGCGAGTTCGAACTCGACCTGGTCGTCACCGCACCGGGAGTTCCGTATCGTGTTCGCTTGAAAGTCGGCGAATACGAAGAGATTCACAGTCCGGCCAAGCTTGCCAAGAGCCAAGACGTCGAATGGATCGAAGAGCCCTTCATCAAAGCGACGGTATTGACCCCGCAGGAATATGTCGGGCCTTTGCTCAAGCTGATGGAAGAGCGTCGGGGAACTCAGAAAGAGCTGCGCTATGTCGGGCCCGAGCGTGTGCTGATCGAATACGAGTTGCCGCTCGCCGAAGTGGTTTCCGACTTCTACGACAAGCTGAAATCGGTTTCACGCGGCTACGCGAGCTATGACTATGAACTTCTCGGGTGGCAGCGCTCGAAGTTGGTCAAGCTCGATGTTCTGGTCAATGGAAAGTCCGTCGATGCGCTCTCCGTGATCGTTCACGATGACTTCGCCTTCAAGAGGGGCCAGGCTCTAACCAGCAAGCTCAAGGACCTAATCCCAAGACAGCAGTACGAAGTGGCGATTCAAGCCGCTCTTGGTGGGCGCATCATCGCACGCACCAACGTCAAGGCCCTGAGAAAGAATGTGACCGCCAAATGCTATGGCGGTGATATCACGCGCAAGCGCAAGTTGCTCGAAAAGCAAAAAGAGGGCAAGAAGCGCATGAAGCAAGTCGGTCAAGTTCACGTTCCGCAAGAGGCTTTTCTCGCGGTCCTGCAACTCGATACCTAGTCGGAAACTCTCGCGATATTTCGCGTCGGTTCGAGGCGACGGACAAAGTCCGGGGATATGAGGCTGCCCTCGCGCAAGGAGCTTGCGCTATGGAAGATGCCGGGCGGCGAGCGCCGGGATGAAACTAGACCGGATTGGGGATTTCGAAGTAGCGTGTCGTCAGCCCGTACTCTTTCGCGATGAATTCGCCGAGGGCTTGGACGCCGAAGCGTTCGGTCGCATGGTGACCGGCAGCAACGAAATGAATGCCTTCTTCCCTCGCGAGGTGCGTTACCGATTCGCTCGCTTCACCCGTGATGAACAGATCGAGGTCGAGGCGGGCGGCTTCTTCTACGCTGCGTGGTGCGGCGCCCGTGACGACACCGAAGGTTGAAACGGATGGCGGACCTCCGTCGATGACGAGGGGGTCTCGGCCGAGCATGCCCGCGATGGAAGCGAAGACCACGCCGGCATCCCGCGGAGACTCGAAGCGAGCCCGAATGCCGATGGTCTGCCCGCCCGCCCCGAAGGCCGGCTCGATTTCGATGCCGCCGAGCCGGCGTGCGAGGCCGGCGTTGTTGCCGAGATCCGGATGCGCATCGAGCGGCAGGTGATAGGCCAAGAGACTCATTTCCGCTGCGAGCAGGGTGGAAAGGCGACGGCGCAGGGACCGCTCCACGCGAAACGTGGCCGACGATCGCCAAAAGAGCCCGTGGTGTACGATCAAGGCATCTGCCTTCCATCCGACGGCTGCATCGAGCAGCGCTTGACAGGCAGTGACTCCGAGCGCTACGCGCGCGATTTTCGAGCGTCCTTCCACCTGCAGACCGTTGGGGCCGTAATCTTCGAAGCGCTGCACGTCGAGCAGCGCATCGAGATGATCGACGAACAGGTTTCTATCCATGAAATGCTCTCTCCTCGGCTCGAAGAACCGTCACCGAATTATGCGCCCGGAGCGTGGGCGAGGCGGATCGAATTGCGCTATCTTGCCGGAAGGAGGCGCCATGAGCACGACACCAAAGACCGCCGCAGACCTCATTCGCCAAGAAGATCGCTTCGGAGCGCACAACTACCATCCGCTCGACGTCGTCCTGAGCCGGGCCGAGGGTGTTTGGGTATGGGACGTAGAGGACCGTCGCTACATGGACTGCTTGGCGGCTTACAGTGCCGTCAACCAGGGGCACAATCATCCGCGCATCATCGCGGCGCTCGTCGAGCAGGCAAAAAAGCTCGCGTTGACTTCTCGTGCATTTCGCAATGACCAGCTCGGACCGTTTTGCGAGGAGATTTCCCGCCTGACGGGTTTCTCCCGCGTCCTGCCGATGAACACGGGGGCGGAGGCCGTCGAGACGGCGCTCAAGGCCGCACGCAAGTGGGGTTATCAGGTCAAGGGCGTTCCGCGCGATCGGGCCGAAATCATCGTCTTCTCGGACAACTTCCACGGGCGCACGATCTCGATCGTCTCTTTTTCGAGCGACGAGCAGACTCGAGACGGCTTCGGGCCGTTCACCCCGGGATTCACCATCGTCCCCTTCGGCGATCTCGATGCGGTCAAGCGGGCCGTAACGGCGAATACCGTCGCCGTTCTGATCGAACCCGTACAAGGTGAGGCCGGCATCATCGTCCCGCCGGAAGGCACGTTGGTAGGCCTGCGGGAGATCTGCAGCAACGAACGCATCCTCCTGATCGTCGATGAAATCCAGTCGGGACTTGGGCGGACCGGTAAGATGTTCGCTCACGAGCACGCGGGCATTCGACCCGACGGGATGATTCTCGGCAAGGCCCTGTCGGGTGGCGCCTATCCCGTTTCGGTCTTCGTCGCCGACGATGAGGTGATGGATGTCTTCACGCCGGGGGACCATGGATCGACCTACGGCGGCAATCCGGTCGGTGCGGCCGTCGCTCGTGCAGCGATCCGTGTTCTCGAAGAGGAAAAGCTCGTGGAAAACGCGCAAGCCCAAGGGGAACGTTATCGCGCGGGGCTCGAGTCCATCCACGCCCCGGCACTGAAGGAAATCCGGCAAATCGGATTGTGGGTCGGTCTCGAACTCGAGGAAAACGCCGGAGGCGCTCGGCGCTATTGCGAAGCCCTGCGCAACGAGGGCATGCTGTGCAAGGAAACCCACACTCATACCATCCGCATCGCTCCGCCTTTGGTCATCACCGCCGAGGAGGTGGACTGGTCGCTCGAGGCTCTTGCCAAAGTCTTCAAAGCGCTCGGGTAGAACCCCTTCGTAGATCAGTTCCAGCGCGATCGCTTCTTCCTCTTCGAGATAGGTTCCGACGATGGAAGCAAGGGATTGCGTGCAAAGCCGCTGAGGTCTTGGAGGGAGATTCGACGGCGAAGTCGTACGCACTTGCGCCCCGCCGCCGTCTTGCTCCGCTTCAGCCGTGCAGGCTCGCCGAGGGGTAGAGTCAATCCACGCAGGGTGCGTCGATGTCGAGCGCCAAGCGTCGGTCGGGAGTCGTCGGTGCGGCGCCGAAGGACCCGCGTTGGGGATCGAGTTCGGAACGGATCAGGTAGTAGAAGCCATCGCCCGCTGTGGGGGTGGTCCTTGTATCGTCAAAGGGGGTGTCGGGCAGATTTTCGGCGGCACATTCGGAGAGGCGGAAGCCGAAGTCGTCTCGAAGCTCAGTCAGCCGTCCCGAAACGACGTCGTAGACCGTTTCCGCACCGTAGAGCGCGTCCTGGCTGGTCCATGAGACTCGGGTCGATTCTTTGCCCGTCACCATGACGCTTTCGATATCCGACAATTCGTGATCACGCACGGCCGCGGATAGGATATCGCCGTCATCGCGCACCCGGTCGGGCCAAGCCCCGATGAAGACATCCCGCCAGCTTCTCACCGCGATCGTATCCCCCATGAACGCGCCTTCACCTTGTGGGGCGAGAAACGCACGTGTCGAAATGGGGAAATCCGCTTCGAAGGACGAGCCGGCATCTCGTGAGATCTTCGCCCACACTTCGATGCTGCCGTCGCCGGGATCATTGCGATGATCGAGCCAAATCACACGAAGCAATCCTCGAGGATCGACCGAGACACGAGGGAAATCCTGATCTTTGATGTTTCCGATCGGATCGTCGTTCAGTCGCACGGGTGGTGACCAATTCCCCGGTCCCGGCAAGTGTCTCGAGTATCTCAAATCCGACTCCGAACCGTCCCAGGTACTGTAGACGAGATGCGCGCCGCCGCTGAAGACTCCTCCCGATCGATCGATGGCCAACGTCGGTCGAGATGTTCGGCGATAGTCGACCACAGGAGAGCCCGGGACCAAGCTGACCGGCCCGACCGGCGAAGGCGGTCCAAAACTGTCGCCACCGTCACGCGACATCACGGTCCGAATGTCGAGCGGCGAGACATTCTTGATGAATGCGAGCCACACCTCGCTTTGAGGGCCGATGGCAAGATCGCCGGGGTAGTTCGATGTCGGGAATCCACCGGCATCGACGCGGACCGGAGTGGTCCAGGTTGCGGCTTGATCGGCGGAGTAGTTGACGAAAAGCTGGCCGGCCGAGCCGTAGGAGAAATAGAGGCGCCCGGAAAACGGTCCTTCGCTGTCGTCGCAGATGAGTTGTGGAAGATCGCGCGGACCACCGCCTGAGAGCGGGGAAGTGCCCTCGGTCCAGGTTTCACCGTCATCATTCGAACGATAGACGCGGAAGCCCGCACTTGCCCAAACGACCCCGTCCGCACAGTAGCTAACCGAGGGATTGGTTTTTCCCGGGAGCAAGCCGGTCGTTCTCCAGGTTTGACCAGCATCGTCGGAGACCCAAACGCGAACTTCGGTGGTCGTGCTGTCTCGATCGAAGGATTCCTCGGCCAAGGCCACGACCCGCGTCGGAGAAAGCGGCGAAATCGCAAGAGCAGGTTCGACCTGCCGAGCTCCCGGTGGATCTTGGTTGATCGTTACGGCCGGGACGGGCAGCGGCTGACCGACGGCGTAAATCGTTGCCCAGGAAAGCGAAAGCACCGTGATGAAGATCAAGTGGATGTGTTTTCTGAGCACGTCATCTCTCCTGTGCCCCCAATGCCCTCCCATTTCCCGACGGAATGTACGCTTTTCCGATTCGATCGACCGGGGAAAAACTCGCATCTCTTCCTCCGGGAATGGTTGTACGACACATCCATTTCCTCCCGAAGAATCTCTGCGGGGAACTCCGATTTCCGATCAGGTTGCCAAGCGCCGATACCGACCTGATCTTCCCTTGTGGCGCCCGAGCCGTAGCGAGCGGTCGGGCTTCGCCGCTGCTAGGCAGATCGAAGGGGTGCAGAAGATGCGTTTCTTTCAGAAGAACTTCGAGGAGAATTCGATCGCCACCGCGATTGCTCAACTCGTCGTCTTCTTGATGATTCGTTTCGTACCGGACGGTGGGCAGACTCACCCTTCCGTCGGACTTGCTCTGACTGCAGCCTTTGTTCTCGTCACAGTGGCGAAGCTCGCCCTCATCGCTGTCGGCCGCGATCGAAAGATCGACCGGTGGATCGCTTACACGCTCATCTTGAGTACCGGACTCTTGTGGTCATTGGCCTATCTTGCGGAGATCCTGATCGATCCGACCTTGAACCCTCATGTGGTCATCCTGTACTCGAGCATCATGGCCATTACCAGTGCCGGCTCCTTCGCCCTGTACAAGCGTCCCCCACTATTCTATGGTTTCATCATCGTTCTTCCAGTGGCGAGCACGGCGATCACAGCCTTCGGACTGAGCAAACTCTCCGGCATTCTCAGCTTCTTCTCGATGCTCTATATTTCGTTCGTCGTCGTCTATGCGCGGCGCCACTACGAAATCTGGAAGCAACTCTGTATCGAACGCGATACCAGCGAGGAATATGCCCGCCGCCTATCCGAGCAACAAAAAGGGCTGGAAAAGAAAAACGCCGAACTCGATGCAGCCCTTCTATGCGCCAAAGAAGCCAGTCTTGCCAAAAGCCGATTTCTAGCCAACATGAGCCACGAGATCCGTACTCCGCTCAACGGAGTGCTCGGTATGACGCAGCTTCTATTGGAAACCGATCTGAACGACGAGCAACGAGATCTAGCGCAGACGGCCGATGCATCGGGGAACGCACTGCTCAATATCGTCAATGACATCCTGGATTTTTCGAAAATCGAAGCCGGAAAGCTGGAACTCGAAAAGATCGAATTCGATCTCATCGAGGTGATCGAAAGCGTCACAGATCTATTGGCCCTACGAGCTCACAAGAAAGGTCTCGAGCTTCTCTGCTCGATGGAGGAAGAGATCGACCCCTTCGTCGTCGGTGATCCCGGTAGACTGCGCCAGATCCTGACTAATCTGGCCGGCAACGCGATCAAATTCACCGCTTCGGGGGAAGTGCTCATCGACGTTCGTTTGGTCTCGGCGAATCATAGTCAGCAGACCCTCGAGTTCTCGGTGATCGATACCGGAATCGGCATTCCCGAGAGCGACCGCCATCATCTCTTCCACTCATTTTCACAGGTCGATGCATCGACGACGCGGCGATACGGAGGCACCGGCCTGGGTTTGGCCATATCTCGCCAATTGAGCGGACTGATGGGCGGAGAAATCGGTTTCGAGAGCGAAGAAGGAGCTGGATCGACATTCTGGTTCACCGTGCCGCTCGCTCGGCAGATTTCCGACCGACGGCGCCAGTGGCTGTGTGAAACAGGATCGAAGCATCGACGGGTTCTCCTCGCTGATGCACACGCTCGATCCCAAGCGATCATTCGTAAGACCCTCGAGGGCCGCGGATGTCGTGTGGAGGATGCAAGAAGCGCGGAGGAAGCGCTGAATCAGATGAAGGCTGCGGCCTCGGCAGGGGATGGCTTTGATGTCGCGATCTTGGATAGGAAACTCGAACACTTCGACCCCGCGGAGTTCGGAGCCGCCGTTCAAGCCGATCCTGCGATCCAAGAAGTGGCCCTGGTCTTGTTGGCGACGACTGATCTTCGCCACGAAGCCGACGACTCGAAGAGATTCGGTTTCGCATCCGTGTTGTTCAAACCTGTAAAGCGCGCTCAAATCTACCGGACCGTGGCTCCAAACCTTCATTTCAACGAGGGGGCCACTTCTTCGCTAGGAAGCGAGGGAGCGGAAAAACAAGAAACGACGATGCAGCGCGGCGAGAAGATCCGAATCTTGTTGGCAGAGGACAACGAGATCAATCGAACGGTGGCTGTAAGGTTGTTGGAGCGATTGGGATCCGAGATCGACTGCGTTTCGGATGGGCGCGAAGCGCTCGAAGCGCTCCGCACGCATTCGTACGATCTCGTGTTGATGGACGTTCAGATGCCGGTTCTCGATGGGTTAGAGGCAACGCGGAGAATTCGCTCTTCCCATGAGGAGTTCAGCAAGATCCCAATCATCGCACTGACCGCTAATGCCATGAAAGGCGACCGCGAGCTTTGCCTCGAGGCCGGAATGGACGACTATCTCAGCAAACCGATCGATCGCGATGCGCTGCAGCGTTGCCTTGAGCGCTGGTTGGCCGCGGTGTAGGCGCATCGATCTCTAAGCTCTCTCCAACACACGCCTCTGCATTCGTTGAAGCACATGGATCTAGATAGAATATATCTAGAAATGTGGATCGCGATGCGCAAAGAACGAGCGCAACGGCAGAAGTCATCCGGAGACTGAGAGACCAAGTTCGCGACTCACTTCGAATGCGATGTATTCCGCTTCGCGCTTGCTGCGGATCGATGAAGCGATAGTGAGTCTTCGGCCCGAGCGCTGCTCGATCTGAATGTCATAGTAGGGACGGCTACTCTGAGAACCGGAATGCATGCCGATTCCGGCACGTATACGTGCGATCTCGCCCTTCGGGATACGGTGTCTTCGGCCTATGCCAAGGACCCCACGCCACACGTGCACCTCGTCCGTTCTGACGATAACGTGACTGGAAAAGAGCCAGACATGAACCAACGCGGCCATGAGGACAAGATCGAAAAAGCCGAAGACAAGAGGGAAGATGAACGGCAATCCGAGCTTCCAAGGTACGATCGCCGCGCCGGCGAAAATCGCCGTGAAGGCTGTCAACGCCAAACCGGCACCGATGTTTCTTGCGGCTCCAAAGGTGACGGCAAGGGCTCCTGAGGAGTCGCGGTCAAGCGTGATGCCTCGACTCAAAGATTGCGAGGGCGGCATTCCATCGTCGTGGGAAGTCTCAGCAGCGACATCGGCGGCGATTCGGGATGAACTGTCGGCCGTCTTGAAGACCGGGACTTCGAAGCTGCTCGAGTAGTCCACTCCTGGTAGGTTTGCCGTGGCGGAAAGGCGCCAGTGGATACTGTTGCGCGCATTCGAACGATCGGTTGGAGTGCAGTCGAACGGAATCGAAAACTCGACGGGAATCAAGAGGCCGCTCGGCCCCGGGTGCAGCTTGGACGGTTCGACTAGGACTTCCTTTTGCCAAAGCACGCGTTCGTGGGCGGAACGGTGTTTTCCGCTGCCGCTGATCCGGCGGTTGATGCAGGCGAGCGTGAGACGAACACCTTCGGGCACGGTTGCGGTGATCGATGTGTGAATCTTTCCACGCAAGAAACCACCGATGACGCCGGGAACAGAAGCCATCTCGAATTGGGAACCGCCGAATCGCCGCCACCGCAACGTTGAGTGGATCGCCCCTGCGAGGATCACCGCACCTATCAGCGGGAAGACTAGGCCGACGAGTATCGCACGATTGCCTTGGCGTAGTTCCTGCGGCAGGTAGAAGAGCATGGGAGAAGAGATCGCGTTCCAGGCGAGGGCGAAGAGCCAAGCGAAGAGTACGCTCTTTCCGTTGGAACATGAGATTCGTCCGATAGCCCATTGCTTATCGGCGAGCCATGGCGCGTGTTCGTATTTCTTGGCGATCTCCCTCTGTCGCTCTCTTCGGCGCATCACTCGCAATTGCCTCAAGGGAAAGAATGCGCCGATCAGTATGAAGAGAGAGCCGATAACGAGGAAAGCCCAAGCATCCCCGCTGTCGGATCCGCCGCGCCATATCTTCCGGGCTCCAACCGTTAGGGCCATGAGGCCGAATCCGATGAAAGGTATCCCAAAAACGGTTATCAGGATCAGCGAGAAGGTCTTGCCGACTCGCCGCGAAGCAAGTGAAGGGTCGGGATGCTGAGAAACCGTCATGAGCGTCCTCCTCGGGCCGCGCCTGGTCTCCCGCAGCATGCGCGCGAGACTGAGGCGAGCAGATCTGCCAAAAGAATTTCGGCCGCGGAGGGCCCGAGAGCAAGTTCCGGCAAGTTGGCTTCTCGCGCTTGGACCGGAGATGCGCCGCGCGACAGCGGGTGCCTCGTGCTGCGAGGGACTCGGGAATCGACGATAAGTCCGAGGAAATTGAGAGAGGAGCGCGGGCTAATCCGTGCCGAGAGCAGCCTCGACTTCGGCTTGCCTCGAGGCTTCGCTTTCTACGTATTGCAACCACTGGCTCGCAAGTTGACGGCTGCGGTCGTCGCGTCCGGCTTGCTCGAATGCATTCCGCGATTCGGCGTAGGCCTTCTGATGAAAAAGCGCCTGTCCCAGCATCGTGTAGGCTTGATCTTCGCGGTTGAGTCCCCCCTTCTCGATTCCCTTTCGGGCCGCTTCCGCCGCCTTCTCCCACTCGCCGATGTTCATGTAGGACTGGGCGAGAAGAACATCGAGCTCGCCGTCTTCCGAAAGGCCGGCGGCTTTGATCAAGGTGGGAATGGCCTTCTGATCTTCTCGCGCCAAGAGCCACGCCTCCGATAGAAGGCGCCAGTGCTTCATCGTCGGCGAGATGACTCCGTCCGCCAGCCCTTTTTCGAGAACCTTACCCGCTCGATAGGGAAGGTCACTGCTCAGCATCAAGCCGACCAGCGCCAGGACTTCGCTCTCGGTGTCGAGGAATCCCTGAAGGTAGGCCAGTTCCAACATGGCGAGTCGCTTGTCGTCCTCGCCTTTTTGGCCGTAGATGCCGGCAAGCTGCATCCAGTAGGATTCGTTCGGGTAGTGCAGAATCAAGTCTTCGAGGACCCCGATGACCTCGTCGATCTCGTCGAGTTCGAAATAGATCGCTCTGAGGAAGAGGTAGTTCTTCTCGCTGATCTGCTCTCCGGCAGCTTGCCGGAGCGAAATTGCTTTCTTCAGTGGAACGAGGGCTTCCCTGTACTCTTCGAGTTGGTAGTGTGCTTGGGCAAGCAGTTCGTACTGCCGTGGTTTCGCATCCGACGTCAGCTCGAGCCATTCATTGAGTCTTTCGATTGCCGGCCGCCACTGCTCCGTTGCGAAGTAGAGCTGCGACAAGCTATAGATCGTCGACGTCTTCACGGGCTGGATGACGGCTTCTTCATCCAAGAGTTTTTTGTAGGCTTCGATGGCTTTCGGGTACTGATTTTGCGAATAGTGGATGAAGGCGTAGAGGTTCCAGCCCTGAGAGCGTTCGTAGCTGTTGAGCTTCTTGGAGGTCAACTTGTCGAGCAAGGCTAGGGCTTCCGAGAACTCGCCGGCTTGGGCTTTCTCTTGGGCTTGTCCGAGTTCCTTGTAGACCCACTCGCGCATCGATGCGGCTTGCCGGAACTTCTTCTTGGTGGTTTCCCCGCCTTTTTCTTGTGCCGACATCGGTGCAGGGAAGAGCAGCAATCCGATCAACAGAAGCGCCAGCCGTGCCGAATCGATCCAGCGCCGTTTCTTTCGACCACCCCGGCCGTCTGCATGGAGCGTCATCACCGCATCACTCCTCGAGGCGAAAGGTGATCTTGTTGACGACACCCTGTACTTCGATGGGCTCGCCGTTGACGATTCGCGGTTTGAATTTGAACTTGAGCACTGCCTTGAGAGCCGCTTGATTGAAGATCGTGCTCGGCTCGTATTCGATGACTTTCGGATCCTTGACTGCGCCGATTTCGGTGACCGTGAACTCTACGAGGACCCAGCCTTCGATACCTCTCTCCAAAGCGCGCGCCGGATAGGTCGGCGCGACCTTGACGATGGGCAGGTAGTCGCCATCTGCGGTGCCCGCCATGATTCCGGGTCCGATCCCGATGTCGAGGTCGATCCCCTCCATGGCCACCGGTTCACTCTCGATGCCGGCCACGGCTCCTTCGCCGAGGTCCGTGGAAGGATCGATGGAAGGCTGCGGGCTGCTCGGGGGCGGTGCGCTCGGACTCGACAGGCGTTTCGGCTTGGATTTCTTTTTTTCCAGGGTCGTTTCGCGCTCAACGCGGACGAAGTCTATGACCCTTCCCTTCTCTCCTTCCGTCAGCGCGCTGCGACCGGATGCAGTAAGTGCTTGCATGAGAAAAAAGAGAGCGAAGGTCACAATGGACCCGGCTACGATGGCTAAGATCTTAGCTAGCATGACTCATTCTTGAGTAGCGATGGAAACGTTGTAGACGCCCGCTTGACGAGCAGCGTCCATGACCTGAATCAACATTTCGGTAGTCGATTTCTTGTCCGCCTGGATCACGACGCTACCTTGCGGATTCTCCGCGTGAAGCCGCTCGATGTTCGCGCGAATCGCCCGCGGGTCGACCATTCGGCGATCGATCCAAACCTGTCCGGTTTCGGTGATGGCAATCAGAATATTTCCCTTTTCTTTGACTACGGAAGTCACGGCAGATGGACGATCCACTTCGATGCCGGATTCCTTGACGAAGGAAGCCGTGACGATGAAGAAGATCAACATGATGAAGACGACATCGAGCATCGGGGTGATGTTGATCTCTTGATCTTCGTCTTCTGAGCGCACGTGCGATGTGAATCGTCTCATTTACACCTCGGTTGCCAGTTCTGCTCGGAGATGCTCCACCTCTCGATGCGCAAACCTCGAGAGCATGGTCGTTGCCAACAGGCCGGAAAGGGCGGCAACCATGCCGGCCATTGTCGGTATCGTTGCTCGAGAAACACCCGCCGCCATTGAGCGCGCATTTCCTGTGCCGGAAAATGCCATGGCATCGAACACGTCGATCATACCGGTCACGGTTCCCAAAAGGCCCAGCAACGGGCACAGCGCGACGAGCGTTTTGATCAGCGGCAGGGACTCTTCGACGCTGAGGGAGACCCGGGAGATCAGGGCATCGCGAATCTGGCGTGCGTTCCAGGAACTTCGATCCTGACGCGCCTTCCACTGTTTCTCGACTTCCGCCAGCAGACGTCGATATCCAAAGCGATAGTAATACATGCGTTCGAAGATCAGGGTCCACATCACGAAGGTCAACAGCGCGATGACGAGCAGGACCGGACCGCCTAGCTCGAGAAAATCTCGTATGTCTTCAAACCAATCGAGTATTCGATACATGCCCTTACCTACGGTTAGGAAGCCGCTGGCTTCGCCGCGGCTTCCGCATGTTCGGCCACGATTCCCGCCGCCTGCTCGTCGAGAATGTGGGTGATTCGCTTGCTACGGCCACTGACCACGGTGTGCAGCAATACCGTGGGAATGGCGACGGTTAGGCCGAGCACGGTCGTGACCAAGGCTTGTGAGATTCCACCGGCCATTAGCTTCGGATCACCCGTACCAAAGAGGGTGATGGCCTGGAAGGTGTTGATCATTCCGGTGACGGTGCCGAGAAGTCCCATCAGCGGTGCAACGACGGAGATGATCTTCAGAAACAAGAGCGCGCGGCTCAGTTTGGGGACCTCGGTCAAGATCGCCTCGCCCATCTTTAGTTCGAGGGTCTCTAGGTCGGTGTCTTTGTAGCGATCGGCGACCATCAGGACGCGTCCTAGCGGATTGTCTTCTTGCGGAGTCTTGCTCTTGAGTTGCCGGTTCACCTTTCGTCCGGCAAGGCCGAGGATGATGATTCTCTCGAGTGCGATGATCAGAGCGAGAACGCCGAGGGCCAGAATCAAGTAACCGATCAGGCCGCCCTGGTCGATGCGCTCACGCAAACTCGGGGCCTGCACGAGCAAGCCGAGGATCGACCCTCGGGAAGGGTCTAGGCCGAATTTTACATAGCCTGCATTTGCCGCAGCGAGATCGCTCGTTGATGAGACGAAGCGCCCTTGCGGTTGCCGGGGCAGCTCGACGAGATTGCCGGTCTCCGGGATGTATTGCAGGTACTTGCCGTCGGAGACGATGTTGAACGTACCGACGCGCACGACCTCTTGCTCGATCCGATCTCCGTCCGCGGTGGTGACCGTGGTCTTGAAGCGGGCCACTTTGCCCGACTCGGTCATTTCTCTTTGCAACTCGATCCAGAGCTGCTCGATTTCTTCGATGGTGGCAAGGCGGGACGTCGTGCCGAACGCTGCGGTCAATTCGATCAGGCGCTGGTTACGGTCCGGGTACTGAGCACTGATCAGCGAGCCGGCGAGCATGCCTTGCGTATCTCCCGCCACTTGCTGCAACACGCCGTACATCTCTTTCATCGAGCCGAGCCGACTTTCCAGGAGGTCATTGAGTTCGACGGTACGCCGCTCGTTGCTTTCGAACGTTCGTTCGAGTTTCTCGCTCTTGCGCTCCAAAGCGGCGAGCTGCGCTTTTGCTTCACGCAGCAGCCTCTCTTGCTTGCCCTTGGCTGCTGCGAAGCGCTGCTCTCTTTCACGGTGCTCGGCGGTTTCTTGTACCCTTCTCTCTTCGACCATGCGCAACAGTTCGTCGAGGGACGCCGCTTTCTTGGGCGTCTCAGATTGAGCCATTGCGGCAAGACTCGACAGCGCCACGCACAGGGCAACACCGGTTCTCATCTTCATCATGGCGTACCCTCCGGCGCAGAAACAGGCAGCATGAGGAGATCCGGTGCGACTTGCTTGTGAGCGATGCGAATGCCCTCGCGAATCTGATTCCGGTATTCCGCAGGAAGGGCAGCCCACTTCCCCTCACGCCGATCCCACTGGCCGTAGATGGCCGCATCCGACGTCTGGTAGAGAAGTGCGGTACGTCCAATCCTGAGGAACTCCACCTCTCGTGAAGCGCCATCGACTTCCAAGGAGCCCTTGTAGGCCTCGATGGTGCGCCCGTAGTCGTTTTCGATCTCATAGGCTTCGAGAACCCGACGGAATTTTTCGGCTACCGTGACATCCGAGCGCTCGAGCAGCGTTTTGAGGAAACCCACGCGTTTCCGTCGTTCCTCGAGCAGAAAGGGCACATCGAGCTCGATGAATTGCTCGAGCGTATCGACCATCTTCTGCATGAGCGGCATGATCTGGCGCTCGACGACGCTGACCTGCGTGATGGAGTTGTTGAGATCCGCCATCTCGCGCTTTTGGTTGGCGATCTGTTTCTCCAGCAATGCGACGTAGACCTCGAGTCCTTCGATTTGCTTGGACACCCCGCTGAATTTTCCGGCGAGTTCGGCGGCTTCATCGACCAAGGTGTTGATCTTCTTTTGAGACTTGCGAGCGCCCTCGTCGATCTTCTTTGTCGCGGCGAGAGTGTCATCGACTTCCTGGGCACGGACCTGGGGACTCATGCCGACATTTCCCAGGGCTACGACCAAGGTCAAGAGAACAAGGTATTCCTTTTTCTTGGTAATCGTTGTCTCCTCCTCGTACCGGCTCGGTCTCGATACCCACCGAACCGGGCGACCCTACCACGGTTTTTCCCCAAGAATCCATGGCTTTTGTGGTTTTTTGGCCGACTTGTCGGCGCGAATTGTACCCGAGCGGAACGCGGATTGGAAGAACGCATCGACCATGCTGAGGTCATGAGTCATGAAAACCGCGCGCCGTTCCGACGATCGTCGCATCGGCAGGTGCGTGTCGACGAGATAATGTTTCCGAAATGTGTGCGAGCGGGGCGGCGAACCATCCTGCCTAAAACACATGTCGTTCAAACTCGAGCAGGCAGCAAAAATACGGAGAATAAGAATGTCGCTGCATCTCCGGCTCGCGATGACATTGTGCTATGCTGCGCGCATGTACACTGGCTGGCTGGTTTTCTCAGCAACCGTGAGCTCTCGACGACACCTGCCTTTCTCGTGCCGTGGGCGATGCAAGCCCGTGGATCTGGAATGGGCGACGCAACGCGTGTCGTCTTCGAGAGTCCGAAGGTGAGCGACAACGGACATCGACCGCGCACAGTTCATTGACACAAGCGTGATAGCCGGGGCCGGCATTGTGCTGGTCGCGCGGGCGTATGGCCGAAATGCAAGGAGGTAGTTGGATGAAGAGGGATGTCTGGAACTTGTGGTGGGCGGCAATCATCGCCGGGGTGCTGTTGGTTGCTCAGCCGGTTGTCGCCGACGTGCCCGACAACACGAACGAGAGTGCTGCGGACGAGTCCGAAGCAGACAAGGCTGATGCAAAAGAAGAGGAGTCGGAAGAGGTCGTCGACGAGATCGTCGTACTCGGTACCCGCAGTACGAGACCGCGCTCCGTGACCGATTCGCCCGTGCCGGTCGATGTCATCACGGCCGAGGATTTCAACGCGCTCGGAAATGCGGCGGATCTCACCGACAACTTGAAGATGCTCGTGCCTTCCTACACGGCGACCCCAGCCACCGGTGACGGCAGTGCATTCATACGTCCCACGTCACTTCGAGGTATGGCCCCGGATCAGACCTTGGTCCTCGTCAACGGCAAGCGGCGCCATCGTTCGGCATTGGTGCAATTCTTCGCGCCGGCTGCCGGAAACGGTGCACATGGTGTTGATATCGGTATGATCCCCAACATCGCGATCAAGCGTGTAGAAGTCTTGCGCGACGGTGCGGCCGCACAATACGGATCCGACGCCATCGCCGGTGTGATCAACTTCGAAATGAAGGACGCCTCCGACGGAACGGAACTCCAGCTTCAGGTGGGTCAGTTCTACGAGGGTGAAAGCAGTGTCAAAGCCGCATTCAATACCGGTTTCGCCGTGGGCGAGCGCGGTTTCGTCAACCTCAGTGTCGAACGCACCGACAATGAAGCGCTCTCTCGCGGTGTGCAGCGGCCGGATGCTCAGGCGCTGATCGATGCCGGAGTGCCCGGAGTGGGTGCGGATACGCCCTTCGGCGATGCTCCGCTCGCGCAGACCTGGGGCCGTCCGCAAACCAGTGGAACGCGTTTCTTCCTCAACTCGGGTTTCGAGGTGGGTGAGGATTCGGAGTTCTACCTGCAGTCCGGTTTCGCCGACACCTCGGGTCGATATCGTTTCTTCTACCGCAATCCACTGCACTCGACGCTCGTCGCGCTCGGTGGCCCCAATGGTCTTGCCAGCCTGCCGGCGGGCTACACTCCCTATCTCGACGGCGATCAGACAGACTTCAGCTTGGTCGCGGGACTCAAAGGCATGTTCGGCAACGGCACCGTCTATGACTTCAGCGTCAGCTACGGCATGAACCAATTGGATTACTTCCTCAACAATACGGTCAATCCGGATCTCGGCCTCGATCCGTCGGGAACTCGGCCTGCCCAAAGGAATTTCGACGTCGGCGGCTACAAGCAAGAAGAAACCAACCTGAACGCCGATTTCTCCCAGCCGCTCGGAGATAAGTTCAACCTCGCATACGGTTTCGAGTGGCGCGAAGAAACCTACACTGCGATGGTCGGTGAGCCCAACTCCTACCTCGGCGCCGGTTCCAACGGACTGAAGGGAATTTCTCCCTCTGATGCCGGGTCCTGGTCTCGCGACAACACCGCGGCATATGCCGATCTCGAGCATGACGTCACGACCGACTTCTTGATGCAGTATGCGCTCCGCGTGGAAAACTACTCGGACTTCGGTACGACCGTGAACGGGAAGATCGCCACGCGCTACTCCGCTAGCCCGACCCTGACACTTCGCGCTGCGGTCTCTACGGGATTCCACGCTCCGACGCCGGGTCAGGCGAATGTTCGCACGACCATCACGACCTTTGACGGCGTAACCGGCTTGCAGGTCGAGGAAGGACTCGTCCCGTCCACCAGCCCGTTGGTCGCAGCAGTCGGAGGAAAGGCGCTGACGGAAGAGACCTCCGTGAACTACAGCACCGGTTTCTCCAAAGATATCGGCGCAAACATGACGGTGACCCTCGATGCCTACAGGATCGAAGTCAACGACCGGATCTACCGCACGGGAGACATTCCTCATCCGAACCCCAGCGCTCCCGGGCAGACGATTTCGTTCTACACGAACGCCTTGGACATCGTGTCGGAAGGTCTCGAACTCGTGCTCACCGCCAGTGCCGGAAATACGGACTTGACGCTGGCAGCCAGCTATAACCAAATCGATGTCGTCGGTCAGACCCCGGTCGGTGGTGTGAACCCCGTCAGCGATGGGATCATCGAAGATATCGAGAACAACTATCCCAACGAGCGCGTCGTCTTGACCACTCATACGCGCCTCGGTGAGGCGTGGAGCCTGCTGACTCGTCTCAACTACTACGGGAAGCACTACGACGAGCGCGGACGCATCGGTGCTGCCGTCGACCCGTCGGCCGAGATCGCTGCAACGGCTTATCTCGATCTCGAACTCGGATGGGACGTCAGCGAGAGCTTCCGTGTCGCGCTCGGAGCGATCAATGTGCTCGATCAGTACGTCGGCGAGATCAACTCTCCGTTCGCGAACCGACAGAGCGTTGGTCTTCAGTATCCTCGGCGCAGTGCCGCGAACTATGAAGGCGGCTCCTTCTACCTGCGGGGCTCATTCCGCTTCTAAGGTCCATCGCTTCTCGATTTCCAAGCCGGCCGCGACATTAGGTTGCGGCCGGTTTTTTCTTGGATCGAAGCGAAAACAAGAGACGAAGGGCTGCATGAACAACCGGAGGCTTTCGACCTGAACGGGAGAAAAGAAGGATTCAGGGCTCCGCCGCCTCTCATGGCGGTCTTCCCTTGCCGGCATCGACTCCGAGCGGCCACCACCGGGGACGAAGCGGTGATTTTCGTTCTGTCTCCTAGGTTCGCAGTGTATTCTGAAGTCGAATTCGGGCGAAAGGTGAATCTGTCGCCCGGACGCTCACACGAGGAGCTTTGATCCCATGGCCAACGATCGTTCTCATCGACCGGAGCCAGTACAACGCCCGGAAGTTCACCTGAATCTCAATGTCAGGGGGCTCAAACAAAGCGCCACCGTCGCCATCAATGATTTGAGCAATGCCAAGTCGGCTCGCGGTGAGCGGGTCTTCAAGTTCGGTCTCGGCCAATCTCCTTTTCCGGTGCCGTCGTCCGTGCTCCAAGCGCTAAAGGAGAACGCGCATCAGAAGGCCTATCTGCCGGCTGCGGGTTGTTTCGAGCTTCGCGAGGCGGTGGCCGAACATACGAAGCGCAACTTCAAAGTCAGTAGATCGCCGGAAGACGTACTGGTGGGCCCCGGCTCGAAAGAGTTGATGTTCTTACTGCAGTTGTCGTACTACGGAGATTTGCTCATCCCAACGCCGTCTTGGGTTTCGTATCAGCCGCAGGCGAAGATCATCGGGCGACGCGTATTCATGATCCAGACCTCCGCCGAGGAAGGTTGGCGTATCACTCCGGAAGAGTTTCACGGTATCTGCGTTGACGACCCGCATCGTCCGCGTATCGTCATTCTCAACTACCCGAACAACCCCTCGGGATTCACCTACAAGAGCGCGTACCTCAAGGAAATCGCCGAAGTCGCCAGAGAGCATCGCGTCATCTTGCTCAGCGACGAAATCTACGGTGATCTGCACCACAAGGGTCAGCATGTTTCGATCGCCCGCTACTATCCAGAGGGGACGATCATCTCGTCCGGTTTGAGCAAGTGGTGCGGGGCTGGTGGCTGGCGTATCGGGACGTTCTTGTTCCCACCGCAACTCGCTTGGCTGCGTCAAGCGATGACCTCCGTAGCCAGCGAGACCTTCACCTCGACTTGCGCCCCGATTCAATACGCCGCCGTTCGTGCGTATCAAGGCGGGGAAGATATCGATCTATACTTGCGAAGTTCGCGGATCATTCTCGGCAAGTTGGGGCGCTGGTGTGCTCGGCGTCTACTGGCTGCGAACGTCCAGGTCGACCTCCCGAAAGGGGCCTTCTACCTTTTCCCGGATTTCTCTACGTATCGGGACAAGCTTGCGGCCAAGGGCATCGTCACCGGTGCCGATTTCGCCAAGCGAGTGCTCGAAGAGACCGGCGTGGCTTTCTTGCCCGGTTCGGAATTCGGCCGTCCGGAAGAAGAACTCACCGCCCGCCTCGCCTATGTCGACTTCGATGGCGGCCCTCCGCTCGGAGAGGTCATGGCCGGCGGCGGAACGGATCAGCTCGATGATGATTTTCTGCCGAAGTATGCGCCCAAAGTCCAAGAAGGTATCGACCGGCTGTGCGAGTGGCTGGAGGGCTGAGCCCTGCAGATAGTCGGCGGACTCTTTTGGCGGGTTCGGTCGCTTCGCATGCGACGCCCGCTCCACCGATCTGTGTGGATCTCCGAGAAGAGCGATCTTCGCCACCAAGCCACTGGGACTGACCGGTGAGGATCGGTCGCAGCCATCGCCTGATCTATCTATCGTCTAGTCTTCCCGCCTTCGGGATTGCCTGCTAGTACTCGGCGAACGTGACGATGACGGTGTTGGCGCGGGAAGTCAGCCGGTCGTGGTACTCGGCGACGAGCATCAAACGCAACATGGCTTGGCGCGCGCCGGTCGTGCCGATGACTTGCACTTCGAATCCGCCGGGAAATGGTGGGTTCTTCTGCGCCAAAATGGATACGGGATCTTTGGTTTCGAGTTCCGGGCTCCCGGTGATCCCGATCGAGTAGTCCATGGCGCCGGAGATTCGGCCGCCTAGGAGCTGCGGCATCAGATTTCGCACCTCGTCCGCCGGAATCTTATGATCTGCAAGAGCTGTCATCGTTCCCGCAGAGTCAATTTGATAAAATGCCGAGTCGGCATCCTGAGTGGGGTCCCAAGCGAAACGGACGTTTTCGGCGTACAGAACCTTGGCGACTTCCGTTCGGAAAGTCTCCGATAGTCCGGAGAGCTGGACGTAGTCCGCGTAGCGGATACTCTTGAATTCGATCAGGTCGAGTGCATAGTCGTAGGGTTTGATCGGCTTGTCGCTTCTTGAGGTGAGGTACCAGAGTTGGAAGCGGTAGACATTCGCGAGGTAGTCGACATCGGCTGTGCTCGCGTCGGCATCGTGGTCGACCGTCGTCGTGATGGCTTCGAGTTCGCGTACGGAAAGAAAGGAATTACCGGTCCGTTGCTCAGTGGGAAGATCCGGTCGAAATTCACCATTCGCGTCGACCCTCGGTAACCGACTGTTGGGCAGCATCGGCCAAGAAGACGGGAGAGCCAAGGCGCCGAGATAGCTGTTTCCGGTCGGGTCGTTCTTGAAAATGCGGCGCGATTGCATGACTTCGAGCTTGATCGTGTTGACGGCCCGCTGTCCGAAAGATGCCAGATCATTGTGACTTTCCAAAAACATCGTCGTGCGAATCGTACCGATATAGAGCTGCGAAAAGATCAGCCCGACGATGCTCATCAACGCCAGTACGACGAGCAACTCGGCAAGCGACATGCCTCGCTCATTCCGCGTTGCGCTCTGTCCCTTGTTTGTCCGATCGACAGCCGACATCATCCCGTCCTCCTACGATTCAGCGCTTGATGAACACTCGGCGCTGGTGATACGAATAATGCAGCGTACGATCGTCGAGGAATCCCTCGATGCGTATGAGGTAGGTTCCTTCCGGAAAACGCGAAGACGGAGTCGACCAAGTGTAGGACAAGTCGGATTGCAGAAGCGAATCGTCCGTGGGTCGCTGGCCGGGTATCGCCGCGGAGTCATCCTGCATGTGGTTCCAGGTCTTACCGTTGTCCTTGCTGTAGAGCAATGTGTACGAAGTGCTGCCGGATTCCGAGAACCCGGACGAATAAGACGACGTATACGACAGGCCATCCCAGCGGAGCCACTCGCTCGTCCACGCCACGTCGATCGAGGACGGATTGGACAAGTCGGTTATCTCGCTAGGTAGCGTGATCTCGACTCGAGGTAGCTGTGGAATGCGCTTCGCTCCGGACTGCGTGCCGGCGGCGAGAAAGCCTTGGATCAAGGTCAGGAATGACCAGCGACCGATGAACGCCGAGCCGGTGAGGTTGGTTTGCGCAAGGCCGTTGACCACGATGAACGCGAAGTCGTTGTCTAGTGATCCATTGAGCTTGATCATCGAGCTGCCGAGTAGGCCGCTGGACTCGTGGTCGTAGAAGTGGTTGATGACTTGGCCGGTCAATGTGCCGCTGTAGTAGGCCGGGTCTTGGTAGTCGTCCGGAACGCCCCCACTGCCGTTGCGGTTGACGTTGAACGGCCGGTTGATCTCGACCGTCTGCGGAATCGGGAAATTGTATCGGCTTTCGATATCGAGCCCATCGCCGGTCAGCGTTCCGGTCGCCCCATTTCTGAAATCATGATGAAACTTCGATGAGGAAGTGCCGATGCTGAAGGCCGTCGTACTGCCCTCCTGAGTCAACCGACGCGTTGTGTTCTGGAAGGTCGTACCGGTCGGGAGATTGCTTGTGATGGATGAGCGACGAACGCGGACGAAAGTGTCCGGTCCGCTGCCGGCTGCAATGTTCCCATCGGAAGCCCACAGGGCGTACTGGTCATCCGGGTACAGCTCGCCGAGCCAGTTGATACCCCACCAAGTATTGCCTGATTCGTTGCTCTTGACGTACTTGACACCGCCGGATTGAGCGGTGGTAATCGACATTTCGTATCGAAGGCCCGTGCCGCCGTCAAAGGGTTTGCGCGAAACCGGGATGCTGTTGCAGAAGGCGTTGGCGCAGTCGTAGCCGATCTCGTTGCCCGTCCCGATGTAGTAGTAGGAGAACCCGGTCATCGTCGTGAATACCGCATGCGACTTGAGCAATGCTTCGCGCAGCATTTGGAAACAGCGATTGACCTCGACTTCGATGTCGCCGGAGCCGGTGTACCACCCATCATTCGTGCTGCTGCCGTCGTTCTTTACGGCGAAATCCGGCCAGTAATCGGGGTCTGCTGCCATATTTCCCGAGCCGTTGTGAAAGTCGTCGAAGTACCGATTGTATCCGTCTCCGAGAGGGTTCGACGTTGCGTCAAATGGTTCCCTCAAGTCGGCGTAGGGCATGTGACGTGGATCACCCATGACCTGGAATCGCTCCGTCAGAGGGAGATGAGGGGGATTGTCCGCCGTTCCATCGCCGAAGATCCATGTGTCGCTGCCACGGTAGACATACGTCCGAGACAGGTTGGGAGGTTTGTTGGCGGTCGGATAGAGAGAACCCGTCGTCAAGTCCGCGCCGATCCGCGTCTCGATGGTGATCATGGCATCATCACTGAGATCGCCGTCGGGAATGGAGATGATCCAGCGCGCGGTATTCTTGGTTCGGTTGGCGTTGGCTACGAGGTCACGGGAGAAAGCGCCTGTCCCCGAGCCGAGGTTCAAGGGCGTTGGTATGTAGTCCATCCCGTACAAACGCTTTTCCGGCGGCAGTCCGCCATCGGCGCAACTCGAGCCACCGACGCACGGCGTTCGCAGAGGGCTGTTGTAGAGTTTGACGAGTACACCCTCCGGTACAGTGCTGACTTGGTAGTACATATCGCCCGGGTAGCTGTCGAAGGTGTCGAATGTTTCCACGGCATAGGCTTCAGGTGATCCGTCGACCGGGTTTAGATCCAAACCGCCTTCGATGGAGCGCACGCTCAGTCCCGGTAGGCTGGCTGCTCCCTTGATCAGGACGCTGATGGGCTGGTTGAGGTATTCCGGAGTGCTCGCGGAGGGATCAGTGGCCCAGGAATAGACTCTGAGTTCGACATCGTCGTCGTTGTCGTAGCGAAGGCGGGCGGGATGCGTGACGACGCGCGCGCCGGGATGGTCTACGGGGTCCTTGGCGGGATCGGAAAAATTGCGTATGGGTGGGAATGGAAACAGCTCTCCATGTACGTTGATCAAGATCGCGTTTTCGTATTTCTCCGGATTCATGAACATGTCGTCGATCAAGAGTCGCCACGTCAGAGTCTTCGAAGGTTCCAGGCCCGCGGCGACGCGGTTGTCGAACAGGTCCTTCTCGTCTTGGTAGCGCATCGCATGGTTGTACTGATCCGCCAGCGTGTAAGGCCATGGGTTCGATGAGCCGTCATAGTCGTTGCTGGCCGTGCCGTCGATCGACACCGCGGCGCGAAAACTGGTCGGGACGTAGTAGTAGTCGACCGCTTCACCGTCCGGCATCTTGCCCGGGTAAAAATAGACCCAATCGATGTCGGCGACGGAATCGGCGGCATCGTTGATGTACGGTCGGTATTGCTGGTCTCGTCCATACGCAAGCTTGCGCACCCAATGCACGCGAAACTCCAATCCCGGATTGCGTGCCTCGAGATCTGAAATCGCCTTTTCGACGAAGGGAACGAGGTTGGCCATGTAGACCCACCAGCCGGGCACGTTCTCGATGGCAAGGGCGTAGACGTCGTAGACCTGTGCCGGCGGATAGGCATCGGCGATGGTGCGGATCACGCTGGTCACCTCCGCGACTTCGCGTTTTAATCCTTGTTGCCAGGCGAAGATTCGCACTTTGACCAGCCGCACATCGTTGCTCTGAACGCTGGGGAATTTCTCGACCGAGATTTGCCGCTCGAAACGCCAGCGGTCCCCGTTGTGTGTGTTGCCGCTTGCCGGATGGCCGGGATCGGTCAATCCGTCCTGGATCGTCAGAATGGGATAGGTCTCTGTGCCGTCGTCGTAGCCGTCGAGCAACGTGGCATCGCCACCGGTCTTGCCTTCGAAGATCCCCTTGAGTTCCTCGAGAATCGAGATCGCCTTCTGGATGGCGAAATCCTTGTCGACATTCTGTCGCGTCCCCTGCACGGTGCTGGAGATGTACACCGTGGCGGAGAGCAGGCATATCGTGAGGATTCCTACGGCCACGATGAACTCGATCAAGCCACTGCCTCTTTGTGCCATCATTTCGAAGTCCTAACGGGGGGAATACTGCTGATTGCGGGCAAAACGGTACTGACCCATATGGCGCCGAATCTGGGTGAGAACCGGCTCGTCGTAGAACACTTCGGAGAAATCGCCGGTTCCGCGGATCGATATCGCCCCTTGACTGATGATCGAGCCGCTGATCTGCGACGGGGCATTTTGTGTGTAGTCCCCTGTGACATAGATCAGTCCGTCGTAGCTGCTGTAGGAGTTGGGTACGATCGTCATGTTCCCGAGCACGATCAAGACGCCCGTGCCGGACAGCCGCCGACTTGGGGTGAACTTCGCGTCTCCATCGATGACGATCAGAGCCATGTCCGGAATCTCCTCTGGGAGATCGTCCACGATGGTGACGACGATGTCGGCCATCGCGATGATCTCGCTCAGCGTCACACCGAAGACATCGAAGATCCCGTCGTTGTATGGATCGACCTGAGAGAGGGCCGGATTGCCGGTCAGTTCTCCGGAGACGCTAGGGGCTCCCGTGGATGCCGGATAGGCGATGGCCGTATCGCCGCCGCCGTAGATCCGCGTCCGGGTTTCGGTGGAGATCTTGTCGCCACGAATTCCGTTGATCGCGGCATTGGCGGGGAGCACGATGCTCAGCCTTTGAATCTCCGTACGGGCCACAGAGCGGCTCAAAATGACGTTCGGAGCGGTGTCGAAGGGTACGCTCGCATCGCGCTGCAAATAGATGAACCCGCGCGACTCGAGCGCCCAGACGGTGCCGGTGCCGGATTTCGCCCGCTCCCCGGTGACATCCATGGCGCCCGTCGTGGGTACCTCATAGCGGCCGCGGACCGGACCGGTAGCATCGATCTCGTATTCGCGGACGATACCGATCGATGGGTCGTCGGTTTCGTTGATGGGCGGCACGGCCGTCGGATCGCGCTGGGGCGCAAAATCCGCAACCGGTTGGGTCGTCTGACGACGGTACCAAGCCAGCCCCTCTACGAGGCCGGCTTGCGCGGCGTTGACGGCTTGTCCGTGGTAACGAAGCTGTCTCTCGATACCCGACCGGGCCATCTGAACGAGAGCCATGCCGGTCGAGATCATGATAAACAACGTTCCGAGGATGAAGACGGCAAGCATCGAGCCGGTGCCTCGTTCGGATGAGAGAAGCCGCAACGCGTGATGAGTCGGGGGATGTCGAGTAGGACCGATTTTGTCGAGAGGAAGCATGAAGAGCCTCGATCAGCCGGATCGGGGCCCGGCGGGAACGTCGTTTATTTGGCGCTCACGGGCATACGAGCCTTTGACGTGAATGTCGGCTCGGGGACGTAACAGGTCAAGGAATGTCGTTTAGGGGACGATGTTCGCTCGTTTCCGCACTCCGGCTTTCTGCGTGCGTACGGTGTCCGCAAGCGTGCGAATGACGTTTCAATAGCCTGATTTGTCTCGCAAAGGCGCACGGTACGCGCCTTGCCTCTCGTTCGGCGCCGGGTAGCGATGGCGGGCTCATCGGGGACTCCAGCAGGCATCCCGCTGCAATCGGCGCCACGGATGCTCGCACTCCGGTGCCCGGAAGTGCTGACTTGGAGAGCACCGCTTCGGTCATCGATCCCGTTCAATCCAGTCCGAATTTCACAACCCTTCCGCCTCCTCTTCGATCCAGGGGCAGGGCGCAAGCCGGGGCCGGGAAGAACGAAGTTTTCAAG
>JALUUK010000687.1 GCA_027021395.1 Acidobacteriota bacterium | reverse complement strand
TGGGTCCGGGATTGATGGATGTGGGTCCAACGGACAACTTTGCACACCTGCCCGGCTATGCCAAACTCGTGCTGAGCTTCCTGATGCTCTGCGGTCGCCTCGAGCTCTACACCGTCTTGCTCGTCCTGATGCCCGGCTTTTGGCGTCGTTGACCCCCGGGGCCGGGCGATCTCGCAGCGGTGTCGGCTCTGCCTAGAGCACGGAATGAGTACAGAAAGAGAGATAGGATCATGACGGATTCGCTGCCGGGGACTCCGCCCCCTACACCGCCTACGCCCCCCCAACCCCCCTCCTCGTCACCCGAAGAGCCCTTCGGAGCATTGCAGGCACTTGCCCGTGGCTGGGAGATCCTTCTGGGGGATTTCGTGAACCTGTGGCTCGCCGGCTTGCTCTTCGTCGTGGTGGGTATTGGAGTCGGCCTCCTCGGGGCCATCCCTTGTATCGGCGCGTTCTTCTCCATCGCATCGACACTCTTCGTCACTCCCCAGCTTTACACCGGACTACTCCATGTGGCGCTTCGGCGAACGGACGGAGCATCCGTCCAGCCCCTCGATCTTTTCGAGGGCTTTCGTTCCAAGTTCGTCCAATCGCTGGTTGCGTTCCTGCCGCTGTGGGGGATCATCCTGATCGTCACCGTGCCGCTGTTTCTCCTCATCATCGGCGGCATGTCGCTTTCTACGGATGCTGCTCCCAACGAGGACGTCGTCGCCATCCTTGTTTTCCTGCTGTTCATGAGCCCGGCCTATCTTTTCCTCGCCGTCGTTTGCCTCTTCTTCATCTTTGTTCCGGCGGTGATCTGGGATCTGGGCGTGAGTTCGCCGGCGCTGGAACCCGTCAAGAGATCCTTCCGTCTCGTACGAGACCATATCTGGACCATGCTCCTGCTTGGAATCCTCATCGTAGCGATCTTGACCGCTGCATGGATCGTGGGAACGCTGCTCTTGTGCGTCGGTGTCTTCGTAACCGTTCCTGCCGCGACTCTGTGGTGCGCTCTGGCGGTTGCCGTGCTCTACCGGCAGTGGACCCGTGAGAGTGATGTCGGCGCCGGTAACTAATCGCAGGGGAATGCGTTCAGTCCTTGCGGGCGCGCTGGCGGTGCTCGCCGTCACCCTGACCGGTCTGACTTCGGCGTCTGCGGCGCGCGGGCCTCAAGTGGTCTACGACGATGAATATCGGGGATACGTCCCGATCGTCAGCGGCATCGCTAGGCCGGACCTCGTCACCAAAGCCGGGCAAGGACGGGTTCCGAGCGACCCGGACAAGGCTCGGCGCGAAGCACGAAAGGCGCTGAGGCGACTCGCGCGCGACAGGAATCGCGGCGTCGAACCGGATTCCCCCCGTCGCCTCTCCCGTCGCTGGCTCCGCAAGCGAGCTGTCATCACCGATCTACTGGTGCTCGGACCGCATGACGCTCCCATTCGTGGGGCGAGGGTCTACCGCTACTACGACCCTTCGTTTTATTCCGTCAGCCAAGATCGCGACGGCGCGCGGCTCTTTGGTCTCTATCGCTATCTCCCCTTTCCGATGCCCGGCGAGCAGGCTCAGCGCCTCGCCGTCGAACACGATGAGTACTGGCGGGGTTTGCGCTTCGCCCCGATCCGAACGCTCCATGCCGACATAGACGATCGCTCGAATCCTTGGCGCCGCGATACACGACTGATGCCGATCCCCGCCCTCGAATTCGTGGGCTACACCGATGATGCGGGGACATTGCAGGCGATATCCGGTGTCTTCAATCTGCGCGATGAGAAACGCTTTGCTCGCGCCATCGTTCCCTCTGCCCTACGCATCGGCTACATCATCCTCGCAGAAGGCTATCTGCCGGAACGCAGCGAGCGACGTTTTCAAGATGGAGGCATCACCGAATCCAGAACGATTCGCCTGCTCGGCGCTCCGGATCACTCCTTTGCGACCGACTACGCTCTCCAAGCCGTACGTCGCCTCACGGGCGGTGTCGACATGGGACCGGAGAGGAGCGAAGCCGAAGTACGAGCCCAGGTTGAATTGCTGCTCAACCAGATCGACAAGCTCGCCTTCCGAGCGCCCGCCGACCGGCGAGAACAGATCGTCAACAAGCAGAAAGCCGAAATACTCGTGGCGTTGTCGCGACAGGCGGACTTGAAACACCAAGAGTTCCTTCTGCTCGAAGCGCGCAAGTACCAACCGGCGGATCCGTTTCCGCCCTTTCGCCTCGGCGTTCTCTTTGCGGTGCGGGCAGGTCTCCACGGTACCGGCCCGGCCCGGCCGGGATCAACGGAGACTCTCGACCCGCAAGACGAGGAAGCACTGCTCAGGGCAGAGAGCCTCTTTCGCGAGAGCCGCTCTCTTGCTCCGAGCTTTCTGCCGAACTACGCCTGGCTCGATCGAGTCATCGCCCGGCGAGGCGGCGGCATCGATGAGCGAGCACGAATCATCGATGCTCTGCTCGAAACCAACCCATTTGATTCATGGGCACGCGCACGACGCGCGTATTTCGACCTCGAGCGACATCGCATCAACCAAGCCTTCGATCATTTGCGCTACGCATGGTGCGCCTCGCCGGGTTTCGGAGGAGACCGAGAACTCGCGCTCGCGTTGGCGGATTACTACTGGCGCCTCGGCCTTCCCGAAAAATCCGGCACCATCGCCTGGATGCTGACCGGAAGCGTGCCGGAAGATCCGTTCGTCCGCTTCATCGAGAGCCATCGATGAGGGTGCAACCCGAACCCCCGGCACCCCCGCGAAATATCACCAAGGCCATCGTTCGTCGAGAAGAGCAAGACGGTGTTCTCGTCGTGGTCAAGGACTACTCGTCGCGACCGCTGTGGGTACGCTTTTTCTACGGGCGTCCTTCCCTCAGACGCGAGGTGCGAACCTACCGCCGCCTCGAGGGCATTCCGGGCATCCCTCGCTGCCTCGGACTGCGCTCGCCCGACGAACTGATCCTCGAGCATATCGAAGCCCAGAACTTGCGTTGTCTTCCGCCAGAAAGCGTCTCCCCGGAACTTTTCGACCGACTGGAAAGTCTCCTGCATCGAATTCACGCGCGCGGAGTCGCCATGGCCGACCTTCACCGCTCGAATGTTCTCGTATCCGGCGTCAATGCGGTTCACCTGATCGACTTTGCCTTCGCCCGCATGTCACCTGTCGGACGAAGGCCCGGGTGGTGGGTCAGGTCTTGGCAGAAGCTCGACCTCCACGCCGCCGCCCGCCTGCGCTCCCGCTACCTCGGCACGCCGGAACCGAGGCCCACGGGTCTTTTCGGAATTTGCTACCGGGCGATCAAGGCCTTGAAACCCGCTCGGCGAAAAACGACATCACCATGAACGATTCGATCGAATCTACGATTCGTTTCGCAGACTCCTTCCTACCGCATTTCGAGAAGGCCATCCGGGAAACCGCCTACGAACCGGGAGGCATCTTCTTCAGCGAGATCTTGTTCGCGCGCGCGGCGATCGGGGATGATTCGCCGAAACGCATCGTAGAGTCGGGCCGAGCGCGCGGCTTGAGCACGGGGCTGCTCTCTCGCCTTTTCCCCGACACCGAGATCATCAGCATCGAGGTGATCAAGGAATCGGCTGAGGCCCTGTATGCCGAGAAGCAACTTGAAAACGTGGAAAATGTCACGCTCCTCTACGGCGATG
Source organism: Acidobacteriota bacterium (assembly GCA_027021395.1). Classification (GTDB taxonomy): domain Bacteria; phylum Acidobacteriota; class Polarisedimenticolia; order J045; family J045; genus JALUUK01. The sequence continues at coordinate 3,785 of JALUUK010000687.1, read as the reverse complement.
CCAACGACATCCTTCCGAAAATCGTCCAGCAATCGGACGTCGTTCTGATCGATGGCCCGAAACGCGTCCCCGCACTAGAACTCGCATTGCGGGTGCTGTCATCCCAAGAGATCTCGGGGATATTCATTCACGACTGCTACAAGGGACAGGCGCTTCGCATCTTTCTCGACCGACTCGTGCCCGGCGTGTTCTACAGCGACCACCCTGATTTCGTTGATGGGTTTCGACATTTGGATGAAGCGATCTGGCGCAACAAGCGCAGTGCTCAGCAAGATGCCTGCTACGGGACAAGCGCCGGCCGAAGCTACGGCCCGACACTCGCCTGCCTTCCGCTAACCCGCGGTGTCGACTACGAGGCGATACTCGCCGATCTTCGCCGATCTCTGCGTGGCTACAAGTGGAAGCGATCGCTCAGCAAACGATTGCCCTTCGTGCCCGAGTTGCCGCCGCTCTAGCTCCTTCGCTGAGAGTGCTCTCGCTTGAACGCCTTACGCGTGCGCTTCCGGCCGGTTTCCTTCGAATACGTTCGCATGTCTCCAACGCATGGCGACGCTTTGGCTCCCCTTCACCCACCGCCTCTCGGTACGCGCGATAAACGTAGATGCCGAAATGTGTAAGCGATACGCTCGGCGATATTTCGTTCTCGCATGAACGAAGAGGAGCCGTGCGGCGTTTGATGAATCGCCGACACGGCAAGGAGAGAGGAATGAAGTTGAAGGGAACAACGCAGCAGAAAGTCATTCGCATTTGCCTACTGAGCGCATCGATACTCGCGCTAGGATCTGCCATGGCGCAATACGAGGGCAGCGATCCCCGACAGCGACGCTTGCCTGCAGTCAAGCCATCAGATGCGCTCTTGGCGCGAATCGATGCCGCATTGCCGAAACCTGTCACCGACGAAGATTTCCCGCCCCGCGACCCGGCGAAAGAGGCGCTGGGACAGGTCTTGTTTTTCGACAAGATCCTCAGCGGAAACAAGAACATTGCCTGCGCCACTTGTCATCATCCGCTCGCCGGGACGGGCGACGGTTTGAGTTTGCCCGTAGGAGAGGGAGGGATAGGCCTGAGCACGACGCGCAGCACCGGGGACGAGACGAGCCGCGTCTCGGAACGTGTGCCGCGCAATGCGCCGCACTTGTTCAATATCGGTGCTCGTGAATTCACGAAGATGTTCCATGACGGCCGGGTGGAAGAAAACGCAGATCACCCCACCGGATACTCCTCGCCCGCCGGCGACGACCTCCCCTTGGGCCTTGATTCTGCGCTCGCCGCACAGGCTCTTTTCCCGCCGACCTCCGGAGCCGAAATGGCTGGACACCCCGGGGAAAACCCGGTGGCGGATGCCGCCGCCGCTGGAAATCTTGCCGGACCGAACGGGGTCTGGGCACAACTCGCCGAGCGTGTGGCGGCGATCCCGGAATACGAGCGGCTCTTTAGCGAAGCATTTGACGACGTCGAAGGAGCGGAAGATATCACGATGACTCATGTGGCCAACGCGATCGCTGCCTTCGAGGCAGCGACCTTTCGCGCCGACGACACGCCCTTCGACCGTTTCCTGAGAGGAGACCTCACCGCGATGAGCCCACGCGCCCTGATGGGCATGGAGCTGTTCTACGGCGAGGCGAAGTGCGCCACCTGTCACAAGGGAACATTCCTCACCGATCAAGGCTTCCACGCCGCCGGCATGCCGCAGATCGGACCGGGCAAGGGCGACAATCTGCCGGGATACGATGACGGACTCGATGACTTTGGTCGTGAACGAGTCACCGGCGACGCGGCGGATCGCTTCCGCTTCCGCACGCCGGCGCTGCGCAACGTGGCGCTGACCGGACCCTGGGGACACGCCGGCGCGTACTCTGACCTACGCCGCGTCGTCGAGCATCAACTCGACGTGGCCGCCGCACTCGAGGCGTACGATCCGAACCAGGCCATTCTGCCTTCAGACCCGAATCTCGATCCATTCGACTTCGTGGTCATCAGTGATCCGGCACGACGAGCTGCGATCGCCGCGACAGCCGAGATCGAACCCCTCGCGCTCGACGACGAGCAGATCGATGCCATCGTAGAGTTCCTGCATGCACTCACCGATTCTCGCTTCCTAGATATGCGCCGAATCGTGCCGAAGGAGATCCCGAGCGGTCTCCCACTTGCGGATTAGCCTGCTCAGGGGTCTGCGCGGCAGAGTGATGCGAGTTGCCGCCGCGCAGACCCCCCTGAAGCTTGCTTACAAGCCCCCTTCGAGCAATCGGCTCCACCACTTCGCGCGTGGCCCCGGCTCGATGTCGGCGTCCACACCCGCGGCACTGAGCGCAAGAGCCGGTTCTTCCTGAGCTTCGGACGGGGCACCATCTTCGGCGGCGGCTCCCGCGGCCGAAGGGGTAGAGGCGTCCGTGTCACCTGCATCCGTGTTCGATGCGCCCCGACCGCGACCGCGACCACCACGGCGGCGGCGGCGGCGTTTCGGACGCGGTGTCTCTTCCGTACCTTCGGAGTCGCCTGCCTTCGTTTCGACCGCTTCACCGACGACTTCCTCGTGATTGGTGGAATCCTGACTTTCCGCGGCGGAATCATCAGCATCGCCCGCTGCTTTTTCGGATCCGCCTCGGCCACGCCCACCGCGACGGCGACGGCGACGGCGCTTCTTCTTCGGCCGGTCGACTCCGTTCTCGTTTTCGTTTTCGTCGCCTTCTGCTTGGTCCGCGATATCTTCGAGAATCTCCAGATGCGTGGGGGGGCTGACGATTGGGGGCGTCTGAATCACCTTCTCGCGAGTCACCGCAGAAAGATCGGTTGCGTCACGATTCATCGATGCGACCGCATGGATCATAATCTTCGTCTGATATCTGCGTTCCCAAGCTACGATCTCTTCGCGCTTGTTGTTGAGCAGATACTCGGCCACGTCGACCGGCAAAGACATTTCCACGGTCTCGACATTGCCTCGCACGACACTGGTTTGGAGGGCACGAAACGCCTGAATCGCGGCGGCCTCGATCGTCTTGACCGAACCGCTGCCGCCGCAATGCGTGCAGTCGGTGTAACGAAGCGATGATTTTTGGGGCCTGAGTCTCTCGCGCGAGATCTCCATCAGCCCGAGACGCGAGATACGCGTCGCATCGTAGCGAGCACGATCTTTCTTGAGTGCGTCTCGAGTCGTTTTCTCCACCTTGCGGATGTTCTTTGCCGACCGCATATCGATGAAATCGATCACGACGAGGCCGCCAAGATCTCGCAACCTGAGCTGGCGGCAGATTTCCTCCGCCGCCTCGATATTGGCCTTGAGTGCGGTGTCTTCGATATGCCCCTCACGGACCATCTTTCCCGAGTTTACGTCGACGGCGGTGAGAGCTTCCGTCGCATCGAAGACCACCGCGCCTCCGGAGGGGAGCGCCACCTTGCGGCGAAAAATATTCTCGATTTGATCTTCGAGATTGTATTTGTTGAAGATCGGGCGATCGGCCTCGAAGAGCTTGACGATCTTCTTCTTGTGCGGGAGCACCACTTCGAAAAAGTCGAGAATCTCCCGCCACGTCCCCTCGTCATCGACGAGTATCTCGTCGATATCGTGCGTGAAGAGATCGCGAATCGTCCGAATGACCAGGTTTCTTTCCTGGTAGATCAGTTTCGGGGCACGAACGGAGCGCGCAGCCACGTCGACCTGCTGCCAGAGCCGTTCCAGATACTTGAAATCACGTTGCAGATCCGCCTTGGTCGCCGATGCTCCGGCCGTACGGGCGATGACGCCGAAGTTTTCGTCCAAGGGGAGATCGTCGAGCACTTTTCGCAAT
>JALUUK010000686.1 GCA_027021395.1 Acidobacteriota bacterium | reverse complement strand
GTCGGGCAAGGCATCATCCGCCGCCGCCAACGAGTGATAGCGACCGGCATCGAAGGGATTGGGCAACCCCTGGTAGAGCGTGCGGCTGTCGTGGTAGACCGGCGAAGGCTTGCCGTGCATCAGATGTTTGGCGGAGACCACCTTTCCTCCGGCCGCCGACACGATCGCTTGGTGCCCCAAGCACACACCGAGAATCGGCACTTCGCCGGTGAAGGCATGGATCATCTCGATGGAGGCCCCGGCGTTTTCCGGACGACCCGGCCCGGGAGAGATCAACAGGTGCGTCGGCGAAAGTGCGCGTGCCGAGGCGACATCTATCTTGTCGTTCCGGTAGATCTCGACTTCCGCCCCTAGCACTCGCAATGCCTGCACGAGGTTGTAGGTGAAGGAGTCGTAGTTGTCGATCAACAAGACCCTGGTGCTCACAACCCCTCCTCCGCCAAGCGTAGCGCCGAGCGTAAGACTTCGCTCTTGGCCATCACCTCTTCAAATTCCTTCTCGGCGATGCTATCGGCCACGATACCCGCACCGGCCTGATAGAAGTACTTGCCGTCGTGAAACGCCAAGGTGCGAATCGTGATCGCCTGGTCCATCGACCCACCGGCGGCGAAGTACCCCGCAGTTCCCGCGTAGATACCCCGTCTGACCGGTTCGAGTTCCTCGATGAGTTCCATCGCTCGAACCTTCGGGGCACCCACCACGGTCCCCGCCGGAAAAGTCGCGGCGAAGAGGTCCATGGCGTCGCTCTTCGGATCGAGCACACCCCGCACCCCGCTGACGATGTGCATCACATGGGAGTAGCGCTCGATGGTCCGATAAGGATCGACCCGTACCGTGCCGGCGAGCCCGACGCGACCGAGATCGTTCCGTGCGAGATCGACCAGCATCACGTGCTCTGCTGCTTCCTTGGGATCTGCCAGCAATTCTTTTTCGTTCGCTTCGTCTTGCTCGACATCGACCCCTCGCGGCCGCGTCCCGGCGATGGGTCGCAAGAATGCCTCGCGCCCCTCCAACTTGACCAACGCCTCCGGCGACGAACCGACCACCGCGATTCCATCGAAATCGAGATAGAAGAGATAGGGGGATGGGTTCAAGCAACGCAGCGCCCGATAAACTTCGAATGGCGGAATGGAGCACTCTCCGCTGAACTGAACGGAAAGCACGAGCTGGTAGACATCGCCTTGGCGGATGTGATCCTTGGCCTTTTCCACCGCCTCGCAGAACTCTTCCGCAGAAAAACTGGTCTTCGGGGCGAGATGGCGCCCCGACCCGCCTTGATCCGGCAGCGGCCCTCGCAGAGCGCGGATCACGTCCTTTTTGAGTCGCTCTCGCTCGGCTTCTTCGCCGTCGTGGAGCAAGGCCACTCGGCGGGTGAGGTGATCGAAAACGAGCATCGAGCGAGGTGCCACAAAGGCCGCTTCAGGATGGCCCGGTACGGCTTCCGCCTTTCGCGGTAAGCTTTCGAAGTAGCGAACCATGTCGTATCCGGCGATGCCGACCAATCCCCCTTGCAGCGGCAGCCCCGAAAGCCCCTTGCCGGGGTGAGGCGCGCGAGACAAAGTTTCGCG
>JALUUK010000685.1 GCA_027021395.1 Acidobacteriota bacterium | reverse complement strand
CACCATGACTGGATCCTCCTGATGCTCCCCGGCCTCGCCTTTCGAGCCCTCTGCACCACCTTTTCCCCGGGGTTCAGGGGCAGAGCCCCGGTGGAGTTCGGGGCAAAGCCCCGACGACCGCGTTGTCGTTCTTGATTCCTCGGCGTCGCTGCGTCCGCTGTGATACGTCGCCTCGTACTCTGCCGGCGGGACATGGCCCAGCGAGCTGTGAAGACGACGGCTGTTGTACCACCAAACCCATTCCAGCGTGCCATACTCGACGTGCTCGAGGCTTCGCCACGGCCCGTCCTTTCGGATCAGTTCGGTTTTGTAGATGCCGTTGACCGACACGGCCAGCGCGTTGTCATAGGAGTCGCCGACGCTGCCGACCGACGGCTCGATGCCGGCCTCGGCGAGACCCTCGGTATAGCGGATCGAAAGATACTGGACGCCGCGATCGCTGTGGTGGACGAGGTCGTCGATGCCAGGACGATCGTGCAGCGCCTGCTCGATCGCGTCCGGCGCGAGGTCGCTTCGAAGAGAGTTCGACACCCGCCAGCCCACGATCTTGCGTGGGAAGAAATCTATGACGAACGCGACATAGACCATGCCCGCCCAGGTCGCCACGTAGGTGAGGTCGGCGACCCAGAGTTGATTCGGGCGGTCTGCAGAAAACCGCCAACTGAACGAGGTCCAGAGGGCGGTCGGCAGCCTCATCGGGAATCATGGTCTTGAAACGGCGGCCGCGTACGACGCCGCGCAGCCCTTGCTCGCGCATCAGGCGCTCGACGGTACAGCGGGCGACATGGTTCCCTTCCCAGTTCAGCTGACGCCAGACCTTCCGGGCACCGTAGACCTCGCGATTCTCCTTCCACACCCGCTCGATCTCGGGCCGGAGCTTCGCATCGCGAACGGCTCGTTTCGGAAACCGCGACGGGTCCCTCTCGCGAGCCTTCTCCTCGTAGTACGTCGCCGGGGCGATCGGCATCATCTCGCAGATCGGCTCGACCCCGTGCTCCTCGCGATGGTCATCGATGAACTTGACCATCACTTCTTTCGGCGGTCGAGCTCAGCCTGGGCAAAATACGCCGACGCCTTGCGGAGGATGTCGTTGGCACGACGCAGCTCGAAGTTCTCGCGCTCGAGCTCCTTGATCCTCGCCCGCTCTTCGCTCGTCAGGCCACCTCGCTTGCCGCTATCGATCTCGGCTTGGCGGACCCACTTGCGCAACGTCTCGGTCGAGCATCCGATCTTTTCCGCGATCGACCGCATCGCCTCACACTCGGACGCGTGCTCGTCACGGTGCTCGAACACCATCCGGACCGCCCGCGCCCGGACCTCCGGCGAATACCTGCTTGGTCTGCTCATGGCTCCATCCTCTCAAGGTTTGGAGTCTCCGGGAATCCCGGGGCGATTCAGCCTCCTGATGCAAGCCCTTGTCGATCAAGGAGTTGCGAACCGGGCCGTGATTTCTTTCAAAAAAATCTCAAAAACTGCGACCAGTTTCGGCAGAAAACGGCACTTCTACGGTGATGGAGCGCTCCCCCCGCGTCCCGTGGAGGTTGACCATGATCAGACAGCCAGGAAGGG
>JALUUK010000684.1 GCA_027021395.1 Acidobacteriota bacterium | reverse complement strand
ATGTGCCAGACCGACATAGGGGTTCGTCGACCGCCCCTCGGCCGCCAGCCATCGTCGGATGCGGATTTCCAGGCTCTCGATGCCGGGGGGCGCCTGAGTCAGCAGCCCGCCCGGCTTGAGCACCGCCAGACAGGGTCCTTCATCGAGCAGGATGACGAGCTCTGAACCGGCATGCGTCATACGCGATCGGCCGACGGTACAACGAACGGCTTGCGATAGGCGCGCGTCAGCATGGCATCGGCCCGATCATTGCCGACAAACGTCTCCTGCTTGGGATCGAAACGGAGCGGTGCTCCGGCCGAGATGCGAATCGAATCGATGTCGAGCCCGTTCGCCTTGAGATGCTCCAGTGTCCGTTCGAGCGTATCGGCGCTGTGGTCCTTCGAGGGGAATCGAGCCACAACGTCGAGGACCGCTTTGGCAGGCGACTGTTTCCCGAGCCGATAGGAGATGTTGCCCAAGTGGCACAAGGCGCTCGAAATGTGCCCCTCTTCGATATCGGCGTTGAGGTCCTCCACCTTGCGGCTTCGTACCGCCTTCAAGAAATTGAGGAAGTGGTTGGCGTCGCTGCCCTTGCCGCCGAACGCCGTGACGAGGCGTCCGTCGCGGTCGAATACGGCCCCGCTGTGATAGGTTGCGATGGCGACATACCCGTCCGTTCCTTCGAAGATCACGCCGATCTTCGGATGAAACGACTTGTCGGAAAAGACGACACCGGACGACGATCTCGTCAGTGGACCGGTCTTCAGGCCTCGAACTTCGAACACGAGCGTCCGATCGCCGTAGTCGTGGATCACGACTTGGGTATTGGCCGTGTCTCCGGCATCCTTGTAACCGAGCCGTCCACCGTAGCTCAGCACGCCGCGGCTCAGACCGTCAATGCCCAATCCCCAACGGGCAATGTCCATCTGATGGATGCCTTGATTGCCGAGGTCGCCGTTTCCGTAGGGCCACTGCCAATGCCAGTCGTAGTGCAGGCGCGGGCGCGTCAGGGGCGATTCGGGGGCCGGGCCGAGCCACAGGTTGTAATCGATTTCCGACGGAATCGGATAGGTTCCTCGTTCCCCGATCGGGCCACGCGGCTTGTAGCAGAGCCCCCGAGCGACTCGGACGTCGCCGATCTTCCCCGACTGGACATGCTCGATCGCCTGCTGCATCCCGGGATTCGATCTCGACTGCGTGCCGGTTTGGCAGATGCGCCCGTACTTTCGAGCGGCCTCTACGATGCGGCGTCCCTCGCTGACGTTGTGGCTCACCGGCTTCTCGAGTTAAACATCCTTGCCCGACTGGATGGCCCAGATGGCGGCCAGTGCATGCCAGTGGTTGGGGGTCGCCACCGTAATGACATCGATCGACTTGTCATCGAACAGTTCCCGCATGTCGCGCACGATTCGGGGTTTGCGTCCCTGACGCTTGGCCACTTGCTCCGCGCGATCGGCGGCGACTTTGGAATCGACATCGCAGATCGCCACGATCTCCGTGTCGGGCCGACCGCCGAAAAACCGGAGATGCGATGCGCCGCGGCCGCGAACTCCAACCGATGCGACCGCCAACTTCTCCCCGGCACTC
>JALUUK010000683.1 GCA_027021395.1 Acidobacteriota bacterium | reverse complement strand
TCCGAGATCGATTGGACAGGGATCGCCGGCGTGGAGAAAAGGTTCGAGCGGTACTTCAACTGCCTTCACGAAATGGAAGGGGACGACGCTGGAATCTTCGAGGGGTACGTTCTTTCGCGATCGAAGCATAAGATCCTCGAGATGCTCATCCTGCCGCGGATTCTCGAACGTCGCGCGCGTGGGCACTTCGGTGAGCCGACGGCTGCGGATTTCGACGCCGCCCGGAAGTGGATTCGAGGAATGCGCGAGCAGATCCGCGCCTATGTCGGTCGCAGAGTCACTGCTCGAGTATCGAGCGTGCCATAGCGACCCAGCGCACGATGCGCAACAACTCTTCGGCGGAGTCTTGGGGCGAGTCGCCGGCGTCCATCCGCCGGGCGTAGGCGGCGAGGCCCTCGTAGAGCACGATTTGCGATCCGGCCATCAGGTCTTCCGGATCATCCGGGAAAGCGGAGATCTGAAAGACCGACATGTCCGTGAAGGAACAGAGAAGGTACTCGCCCGCAGACTTCCACCCCAAGACCAGGCCGAGCGCTCCAGGAAGTACGACCTCGAAATCCGGGGAGCCCATCTGTCGTTCGAGTGAGTTGATGGCCGATTCGCGTCCATCGATCGCATCGGCGAGGAAGGTCGCTTCGACCAGTTTCTCGCCGTCGGCGAAATAGAGATCTCCTTCGAGCAACTGGATGTTTCCGACCATCGGCGGGCGTTCGGTCGACAGCGGTACGGGCATATGAAGATAGACGTCGTCGCCGGCACGCACGAAGCCGCCACGCTCGGCGTCGAAGTTTCGGCGTGCGACGACCGGCCCCGCATCCGCTTCGAGGCCGACGAGAGAGAACGGCTGGTCCGTCGAAATCTCGCTGAGAGCAGGAATGGAGAAATCAGCGTGATTCTCGAGCGCGGATCCGCTGCTGCTCGACGCGACTAAGTTTGTCGAGGCCAGACCCATCGTGGAGACCATACCGATGACGAGCAGACGTTGAAACACGCCGGGTGTTGATTCTCTCTGCACGTGCGAACCCGCTTGACGGCACTATCCATCCCCGGATTGGTTTCTTGCCGTCGGCGGAAAAGTACGAGAAGCGAGGTGCCTTTCAACCACCGATTTCGTCACAAGACAGAAGCGGACACCTTCGGATGCGGTTGAATCAAGGAAAGAGGATCGGACGTGGCCGAATCCCTTCCTCGGCGGCAGAATGGCGTTCTCGATCGAGTGGAGGAATCGCCGTGGTTTTCCGTAGCATGTCGCGTTCGCGATTTGCAGTCGTTGCTCTCGTGCTCGTCGTTTCGGTTTCGCTCGGAGCCGCCTCGGCGGATGAGCTACGATTGCTCGTTTCCAACAGCGATCTTCATCGTGTGGAGGTGCGTTTCCCGGATGGTTCGCTTGAAACGACGATTCCGACGGGCATCGAACCGAATGGGATGCTGGTACGGGAGGGGAAGCTCTGGGTAGCGAACCGCGGTGTTTCGCGGGCTCCAGGCTCGAGCTTGACGGTGATCGATCTGAAGACTCGGCGCTCGGAGCGCACCGTGTTCGCCTGTGAGGCATGCGCCCCGCACGATCTGG
>JALUUK010000682.1 GCA_027021395.1 Acidobacteriota bacterium | reverse complement strand
TGCCAATCCACGGTGGTGCAGTGATGCCGCCCAGCGGCGGAGGATCTGTGCGTCGACACGGCGCGGCGAAGGCGAGTCCTCGCCCGTTTGCGCACGGAGAAAGGCAGTCAGTTCTTCCAGGTCGGCGCCGTAGGCGCGCAGGGTCGCCGGGCCGGCATTGCGGTCCACACTGAGCGATTCGAGAAAGGCTCGGATGGAGTCGTTCACGGTTGCTTCGGCATCTCTTCGGCCTCGATCCACGCGATCAAGCGGCGAATCCGATCGACCGTCGTCGCCGACTCCGCGCTCGAGGTTCCGCTACGATCGCTGAGTAGGAACAAGGACTCTTCGAGGGTGATCTTGATTTCGTTTCTGTCGAAACCCGCTTCGATGAGTTCCATCGCGATGCGTGGATCGGGGAGCGGGGCCTCGGACCAAGCTCCGTGTGCTCCGTGAATGTCGCCCGCGGCCAAGAGAGTCCGCGCGAGTTGCGAATGGACTCTAGCCAGGAACTCGTCCGAGTACGCGGAAGTATCTTCGACGCGCAGCAGCGCCAGCGCCGCATGATGAACGGCGCGCTCGGGGTCACGCAAATGATCGAGGTAGCCTTCCGAGAGCAGGAGCGCGTTCTCCGGCGAGGGGGAGAGCTTCTCGGCGAAGTCTTCGAGCAAGCGGCGCGCCTCGTCCTTTCGGCCCATCCGCGCTTGGCAGACGATGATCTGCGAGAACAAGAAACGATAGCCGGCCGCATCTTCACTGTTCTCGGAGCGCGAGAGCTCTCGTTCGAGAGATCGCAAGGCCTCATCCCCGCGACCTGCCTCGAGCAGCCGCTCGACTTCCGCGTTGACGCGAAAGCAGGCTAAGGGTTCCATGGTTCGTGAACTCATCAATACACTCTTGGGCAATAGTATGCCTTCGAGGGCGCGAATTTTCAGCCTTCGTCTTCCGTTGCGGCTTTCTTCCCCGAGAGGGTCGGTCGTCGCTTCAGAATTTCCGCAACGAAGCGATTCACGCTCGCGAGTGCTCGTTCGGCCATCAGGCGCTTGCGCTCGCGCTTGGAGCGTGGCCGTTTCTCGAGCGCGGGCAGAAGCCCGAAGGCGATGTTCGTCGGCTGGTAGTCGTCGCCGCTCGAGTGGGCGATATAGCGCTGCAGCGCGCCCATGGCGGAATCTTCCGGGAAGAGGGGTATCTCGCGCCCTCGAGCGCGGGCGGCTGCGGCGAGTCCGGCCATCATCCCCGAGGCCGAGGACTCGGTGTATCCCTCCACTCCGGAGATCTGGCCCGCAAGAAAGAGTCCGGGGGCCTTTCGACACTCGAAATCAGGGCGGAGCACCCGTGGTGCGTTGACATAGGTATTGCGATGAATCATTCCGAGTTTGACGAAGCGAGCCTTTTCGAGTCCGGGAATCAGGCGAAAGACCGTACGCTGATCTTCATATCGAAGTTGGTTTTGAAAGCCCACCATGCTCCAGTGTGTCGCCGCAAGATTGTCTTGGCGTAGCTGCACGACCGCCCACGGCCGTGCATCGCTTCTCGGGTCTCGCAAGCCCACGGGCTTCATCGGGCCGTAGCGAAGCGTATCGCGTCCGCGCCGGGCCAACTCTTCGATCGGCAGGCAGGCTTCGAAGAGCAAGTTGCGATCGAAGGAGTGAAGATCCGCCTTCGAGGACTCGATCAAAGCATCGTAGAAGCGGTCGTACTCCGCGCGATCCATCGGACAGTTCCCGTAGTCCGAGCCCTCTCCGCGGTCGTATCTCGATTGCTTGAAGACGATCTTCCAGTCGATGGATTCGGCTTCGATGATCGGCGAGATCGCGTCGTAGAACGCAAGATTGTCTTCGCCGGTGAAGCGGGAAATATCGCGAGCGAGACGGTCGGAGCAAAGCGGACCGGCGGCAATGATGGCGGGGCGCTCCGAAGGGATCTCGGTGACTTCCCGTCGCTCGATGTCGATCAGAGGATGGTTCTCGAGGGTCTCGCTCACGCGCTGAGCAAAGGCGTCTCGATCGACGGCGAGCGCGGAGCCGGCCGGAACTCGCGATGCCTCGGCTGCATCGATGATCAGCGAACCGACAGCGCGCATCTCCGCATGGAGCAAACCGTGTCCGGAGGCTAGGTTATCCGACTTGAAGGAATTCGAGCAGACCAATTCGGCGAGGCGGTCCGATCCATGCACCGCCGTCGCTTTGACCGGTCGCATCTCGATCAGCCGAACGGCAACGCCCTCCCGGGCGCATTGCCACGCCGCTTCGCAGCCGGCAAGGCCGCCGCCGACGATCGTGACCGTTTTCGAGGCCATCTACAGGAAGAAGAGGAAGGTGACGAGCACGAACACCGGAATCAGAATGGGCAGCGACCATCGCAGCAAGTATCCGAAGAACGAGGGCATTTCGACGCCGGCTTCTTCGGCGATCGACTTGACCATGAAATTCGGTGCGTTGCCGATATAGGTGTTGGCGCCCATGAAGACTGCGCCGGCCGAGATCGCCAGAAGGTAGACGCCGTTTTCTTCGATCAGTCGCGGCACGGCGACGGCTTCGGGAAGGCCGGGGTAGAAGCGCCCGAGCGCGGTGTTGAAGAAGGTCAAGTAGGTCGGTGCGTTGTCGAGGAACGAGGAGAGGATTCCCGTGGTCCAGAAGTAGTGGACGGGAGCCTCGGTGGCCTTGATCAGCCCGGCCAAGTGCCCCTTTTCCCCGGCTTTGAGAATCTCGAGCGCCGGGATGATCGTCATGAAGATCCCGGCGAAGAGATAGGCGACCTCTGCGATCGGACCCCAAGAAAAGTCGTTTTCTCGGCGCAAGGCCTTCGTCGTCGTCACCAGCGAGAGCAGCCCGATCGCGATGATCAACAGGTCTCTTGTGATGTTCTGCAAACCGACATGAACCCCGATGATCGTCACCTCTCCGGGATGCCAGATCCCGCTCATCAAGACGCTGCCGATGATGCCTCCAAGGAAGAGGAAGTTGTGCGCACCGCCGATGCCCAAGGGCTGCTTCACGCCGTCATCCGGGGCGTCCTTCTCCCTGCGCGCATAGCGGGTATCGAGGAAAAAGAAGAGCACGAGCAATACGGAGGCAACGACCGCCATCGGGCCGAAGAGGTTCAGGGTCCAGAAAAAGGGAACCTTGTGAAGAAAGCCGAGGAAGAGCGGCGGATCTCCAAGCGGGGTCAGCGATCCGCCCACATTCGCCACGAGAAAGATGAAGAAGACCACGAGGTGCGTTTTCTTCTTGCGATGCGCGTTGGCTCGAAGCAAGGGTCGGATCAGCACCATGGCGGCGCCTGTGGTACCCACCCAAGAGGCCATCAAGGTACCGATCAGCAGCATCAACGTATTGACCATCGGTGTGCCGCGGATGGTTCCGCGCACGACGATCCCTCCGGCCACCGTATAAAGACCCCAGAGCAAGATGATGAAGGGGACGTAGTCGATCAAGTAGATATGCATGATCGCGTAGACGGCTTCCCCGGCGTAGGCGATGAGAAAGGGTACGGCAAAGAGGATGGCCCACGCGAAGGAGACCTTGGGGTAGTGCTGATGCCAAAAATGAGGAGCGATCAAGGGGAAAAGGGCGATCGAAAGCAAGATCCCTGCAAAAGGAACCGCAGACCAAATGGGGAGATCCTGCCCCAGCTTGCTCTCGTGGCCGCTGCCGTTGGAGGAGCCATCGGATGTCTCTCCACCGCTCTCTTGGTGGCCGGTCACCGTGGAATCGGCGGCCTCGCCGATCTCTTCGGTGTGCATGTCCGCGGAGAAGTCCGATGCCGGAACTTCCGAGGGGTGCTCTTCCGGCTGTGCCGAGGCGCCGACGGGAAGAAGCGCAACGAGCAGGGCAAACAGTCCAACAACGGCGATTCGACGAGCGAGCTGACTCATGAGGAGCCTCCTCAGCGCGGAAGCTCCTTTGTTTCCGATAGAGCCTTCCGCCGGTGATGGTAACGCTCAATGACCGGTGAGCAAGGGGCGGATTCTATCAAGCCCAACAAAAAGAGAAACCCCCGTGGAACATTCTTTTCGGCAGGTGCGGAGACTCCTGTAGTGGAGTTCATCTCGAATCGCCGGAACGGGCGTACCAGCCGCCTGGTTTGCTAGTGAGCAGACCGGCGATTTCCAGTGCAAAAAGGGCGGCCAATACATCGTCGGTTGGGAGATCGAGTCGGTCGAGTACCTCATCGACATTGACCTCAGCCTGCGCATCGAAGATTTTCATGATCAGCTTTCCTTCTTCTCCGGCGTCAGGAGGAATGAGTTGGAGGCTGCTGTGCGCTCGAGGCTCCGAGGTCTCGCGCGGAAGATGATCGGCGGATGGCTCGAGTAGCCAGCGCGCCTCCACCGCCAGTTGCGAGACGACGTCTTCGGCATCGCGAACGATCTTCGCGCCTTCGCAGAGGAGGTCGAGCGTTCCCGCGGCGAAGGGATCGTCGATCCGGCCGGGTACGGCGAAGACCTCGCGGCCCTGCTCTAGCGCCGATCCCGCGGTGATCAGCGAGCCGGATCGTTGGGCAGCCTCGACGACGACCACTCCGAGCGAAAGGCCGGAGACGATGCGGTTGCGCCGGGGGAAGTGGTCGCGCTTGGGAGAAGAGCCCGGCGGAAATTCGCTCAAAAGGGCGCCGCTTTCGGTGATGCGGGCGGCGAGTTCGTGGTGCTCCGGCGGATAGACCCGGTCGAGACCGGTGGCCAAGACGGCGACGGTCCGACCCCCCGCTTCGAGCGCTCCCCGATGGGCCGCCGCATCGATACCGCGGGCTAGCCCGGAGACGACCACGAGGCCTCTTTCGGCCAGCTGAGAGGCGAGGCGCTTCGCGACCTTCTCGCCGTAGGAGCTTGGTCGCCTCGAGCCGACGATCGCCACCATGGGCCCGGCGAGAGTCTTCGGATCGCCCGCAAGGCTCAAAACGATGGGCGGAGAGCCGATCGAGCGGAGCAGTGCGGGATATCCCGGGATTCGATCGGCGAGCAATGTCCAGCCCTGCTCGTGAGCCATGGCGATTTCCCGTTCTGCGCACCGACGAAGCCGCGCCGACGTCAGCTCTCTTCCAAGGCGCCCGGGAAGGAGCGTGCGCACGGCCTCTCGTCGAGAAGGATCGGCGAGCACTTCGAGACCTCCGATCTTCGCGAGATCGGCGATGGCTCGAGTACGTCCTCTCGTGCGGCAACGCGCCAAGATCAGCGATGCCAAGACGAAGTGTTCATGGCCTTCATCCGCGCTCACACCGGCCTCCTTCCCGTTGCGCATCGAGTCCAAAGCCAGTTTGCCCTCGAGTCTCCGGCGAGCGGCGCAACGGGCGGTGTCCGCCGTCCCGCGATGGGGAATCTTCCCCGGCTGCGGCCGCTTCCCGCATGCCGGGCGTCCGCGCATCCGCGACGAGGTGCCGGGCCGCCTAGAAGAGATGCCGAGAGATCTTGGAAGGATCCGAAGCGTCGAGTGATCGACAAGGCCGAGGTCGTCCGTCTCCCCGGGCGCGCACCGAAGAACAATCCGCAATTCGTCGCGACCCATCTTCCCCACACGCCCGAGAACGTGTACGAAATCTATCGTGGGCGTGGCGATGGTGAGAATCGCATCGAGGAAGTCGACAACGAACTCTACCGCGGGCGGACGAGCTGCCATCGTTTCTAGGCGAATCCATTCCGTGTATTGCCGACCGCCGCTGCCTACGCATTGATACAGATGATGCGGACCCGGATGCTTGGGAACCTTCCCTCAATCGCACGGAAGCAAGTCGGCAGTCTTCGCCTGATCTTCTTCAAGATCGCAGGCAGAGTCGCGAGATCTTGTCGGCGCATCACCATTCATCTGTCCGAGCATCACCCATGGCGCACGGAATGGATTCAAATCGCCCGCGTTAGGGACGATACAGTTGATTTGGCAACCCGCGCGGAATGCATCAGCAAGCTGCAGCGCCGGCAGGCATCGTGGTCGGAGAGCTTTTCGTCAGTCTTGCCGACTTGCCTGCATCACTCCATCGCTTCGTACGATTTCTATCGCAACGAGCTGGTCGTAGAGCGTTTCGAGGGGCTCGAGTCGCCTCAGAAGCTTGTCGGCGCCGGTTCGATCGAGAGTATCGGGATCGACGGCCTTCACCCTGGCACGAACCTCCGAGAGGGCGATCGACGCCGGAAGTTTGCTATCGGGCACCTTGCTGCCGCCGGCTTTCTCGAGCGCCGCGTGGTACCTCTCGAGAAGAGACACTGCAACATACCGTCCGGCGGCGTCTAGATAGGGCTTGTACCGCACGTTGGCAATCTGCCAGATGCCGTCACAGCGACGCCTGCGAATCTTCTCGGAAAGCTCGAGAACCCTTCCGGAAAGCTTGCGGTTGATGCGACCGCCCTCATTGGCATCGAGTCCTCCCCACAAGACGGTGGAACTGATGCACTTCGCAATCGCCCCGAAAGTCGCCTCTTGGTAGATCTCGAGTTCTTCTTTGGCTTTCGCCGTCGATACGGAGAACAAGAGAGCCGCCAGATCATAGAGGTTTCTTTCCTCCGCCAGGGCATCGAGTTCCGACTCGAGCCTTGGAATCTCTTTCTTCAACTCCGGCAGCTTCGCGCGAATTTTCTGCTTCTTGTCGTCCGAAATTTCGGGATCGCGAAGGATCTTCTCCCATTTTTCGACTTTTCTTTCCCAATGATCCAGCGAGGCTCTGCTGAAGCGAAGCAAAGTGCGCTCGTAGTCTTCGAGCAGCGTATCCGCGAAGCGAATCAACTTCCCCGACTTCGCCTCTTGCGCTCCGTCCATATGGAGCATGGCCGTCTCGATCGCCTCGGCTTTTTGAAGCGGATAGGCGTCTTTTGATGCAATCACCATCTCGGCTCCTTCAAGCGCTGAGCGCCTGGACAATTTGTTCGGAGCGACGACTTTCGCCGAGCGATCCAATCGGCCCTGCTCGTTTAGAACGTAGACTCTCAACCCCCTGCCCTGGTCGATCCGCTTCGCAAACTCGTCCCAGTCACCGTTTCTTGGAATCACAGTAAGAGCAAATTTTCCGGCGGTGTCTTCGACAAGGGCAGAGGGGAGCGCATCCAAGGAATTCTCCTTGAAGATCCTTCCCCCGCTGCTGCGCGCCAAACCAAGAGCTACCGTAGGGACCGACCCTACAAAGATGCCGGAGGTGTGGACGATATTGAAAACGATACCTGCGTCACTGAGAAGATCTGCAAACGGTTCTGGTTCGTACTTTCCGCCCATGTTATGCAGCAGATCCGACACCAAAACGACAACCACCTCGACACGAGCAGAAGGAGTGCTGTTTTTTTTTGCCTTCAGTGCTGCATTCACGCCCATTCGCACACCAGCCCAAATGTTTGTTTCTCTGCCTGGGTTGCCAAGCATGAGTGCTCGCTCAACCACGTCAAAATCCGATGTAGCACCCATTGTAACATTTGCTGCCCCGTCGGAGAATCCAATGACTTCGGCCCGCACTATGGCTCCGGAGGCC
>JALUUK010000681.1 GCA_027021395.1 Acidobacteriota bacterium | reverse complement strand
GGATTCGCTCGACACTGTCGCCGACTTCGATCACCTCACCAGACGAGACGGCTTGGTAGACGATAGCGTGGTGTCCATATTGGAAGACGACGATCGAAGTCTGTGGTTCGCAACGCGCAACGGGATATCGCGCTATGACCCGGAAAAGGGGGTGTTCATCAACTTCGGTCCGGCCGAAGGCCTAGATAGCCTGCAATTCAATCGCGGAGCCGTTGCGCGCGATGCCGACTCGCTCTACTTTGGATCGACCGCAGGCGTTGCAGTCATTGCTCGTGGTACGCCCTTTCGTGCACCAACTCCATCGCCGACGCTCTTGACAGCCGTAACCAAGGTCCGCAGCAGCGGCGAAGATGTCATGGGATGGGTGCAGCTTCAGGCGGAAGGGCGGCAAGGAATAGAGGCGGAGTATGGCGACGTCCTTTCCTTTGAGTGCGCGGTTCTTGATTTCGACCCGGAGCGACGTCACCGCTATGCATACCGCCTCCGCGGAGCGAAAGATGAGTGGGTAGAACTCGGATCTCGTCGTGAAATCACCTTCACGAACTTGGATCCGGGTCGCTATTCATTGTCGTTTCGCGGGCGCAGCCGACATGGGGTGTGGAGCGAAGCAACGCCTGAACTCGCCATTCACGTCATTCCGCCGTTTTGGATGACGACCTGGTTCGAAGTGTCGGTCGTTTTCTTGGTGATCTCTCTTGCTCTCTTCGCCCATCGTAAGCGAACCGCCAAACTCCAGCGTCACAATCGAGAACTGATCGTATTGCAGAGAGAGCGAGAGAAGGCACTTCGCGAAGTGGAGGGCTCGCGAGAGGAACTTCAGCATGCCTATCAGCGTCTGCGTCGCCTCGGTCGGCGTTTGGAATCTGCTCGAGAAGATGAGAGGCAACGTATAGCGCGAGAATTGCATGACGAGATGGGGCAGGCGCTTACGGCTGTCAAGATCAACTTCCAGATGCGCAGTGCCGCGAGCGGCGGGGCCGAATATCCGGACGAACGAGCGAATGATACGATCGCTCTTCTCGATGGAATGATAGAGCGGGTGCGCGCTCTAAGCTTGGACCTTCGGCCGCCATTGTTGGATGAACTCGGTCTTGTCGCCGCGCTACGCGGTTATCTCGAAGCTCAGGTCAAGCGTGCGGGAATCGATTGCAAGATCTCGGCACAGTCGATTCCGCGGGACTTGCCGGCTGAGGTCGAAATGGCGGTTTTTCGTGGGGTGCAAGAAGCCGTGACGAACACGATTCGGCATGCTGAAGCCGGGATGATCACTGTTTCGCTCGAATACGGGGATGGATTCGTCACTGCCGTAGTTCGCGATGACGGCAAGGGGTTTGATGTCGATGAAGCCCTCTCGCGGAGTTTGCGAGGACAACACCTAGGTCTTCTGGGTATGCGCGAGAGGACGGAATCCCTTAGCGGACGTTTCAGCGTAGAATCATCCCCAGAGAGGGGAACACGGGTGAAACTAGCCATCCCCGTGCAGGCGCCTCTCGAGGCGCAGCCATCGGACGAGGAGATGTCGTGAGCTTGGCCTGGACCGATCATACAGTTCTCCAGTGTGGGGTTGGTCGACGATGCGGGTGATCGTGGCGGATGACCACACCTTGGTACGGGCCGGAATCCGCGCTCTGCTCGAGGCCATCGACGAGGTCGAGGTTGTTGCCGAGACCGGTGACGGCCGCGAAGCATTGAACCTGATCGAAGAACACCGGCCGCAGATCGCCGTGCTCGATATCACGATGCCGGGACTGAACGGGCTCGAAGTCGCACAGCGCAGCCCCCGAGTATCCCCGGAAACGAAAATCATCTTGTTGTCGATGCATGCGGACGAAGGTTATGTCGCGCAGGCCTTGCGAACGGGAGTCGCCGCCTACCTTCTCAAAGACTCCGCAGCACCCGAATTGAGTTTGGCGATTCGCGCGGTGCGACGAGGAGATCTTTATCTTAGTCCGGCCATTTCAAGGCAGGTGGTCGAGAGTTTCCTTCGCGGCGAAAAGCCGCTACCGGATCCGCTCGATGCGCTGACCGCTCGTCAACGAGAGATCTTGCAGTTGATCGCGGAGGGCCGGAACACCAAAGAAATCGCCATGGATCTCGGAGTCAGCGCGAAGACCATCGAGACCCACCGCGCGCAACTGATGGACAGGCTCGACATTCACGATGTGCCGGGACTCGTACGCTTCGCGATTCGTTCCGGGCTCATCTCACCTGAGTCCTAATCCCGCCAAGATGCAAAGGAAGTGCTTGCGGGGAAGGGCGGGGGGCGAGCTCCTTTTGTGTATCGTCGAGCGACTGTCCACGCTTCCGGACTTCGGGCGAAAATTCAGCGTAGGCGGAAGGTCCGGTGTGGATGAGTGCGTCCCATCTCGGCGCTCATCAGGTCGTTTCGGTCTGTTTTTGGGGAAATTCCTGATGTTCGGGCGAACGGCTCTCCGATAGCCTAGGAGCCTGTTTCGGTGCGAGTGTTCTGCCGGGCAGGCCGTACCGAATCCGCCAATGCTTCTCGCTGCGCTAGCGAACGTTTTCGAGCCGGGAGAGTCGATGTCGCGATCAGATGCATCACTGACCCTGTTGGTCGTGGATGACAACGAGGCCTTTCTTGCAAGTCTCGTGCGGTGGGTTGAGCAACACCGGGGGATAGAGCTAGGCGGCATCGCCCGTTCAGCCGAGCAAGCGTTCGACCTGTTGGACCAGAGGGCCTTCGATTTGGTGCTGGTCGAAGCTCGACTAGGCGGCGGTGGCGGGTTCGAAATAGTAAAGCGCATCAAGGATCGTAGTCGAGGAGCCCGAATTGCAATCATGACTCTTTTCGGTAGTCGGCTGGCGGAGCTCGAGGCGCGAAGGGCGGGCGCGGATGCGTTCTTCGCCAAAGAGGATCTGGCGGTAGAACTCGAAGGTGCGATTCAAATGATGGAGATTTCCAACGGCGAAGTCTCCAAACACATCAACGCGGAAGCGCGGCGAATAGGTCACGACTCCGCGAGAGAAAAGGAGTAATCCATGAAGAGGAACGAAGTGGTACGTTGGTCGGTGTCGGCGATGATCGTGGCGAGCTTGTTGTTCGTCTCGGCATCGTGGATCCATGCGCAAGAGTCGGCCGAATTCATCCCGCTCGGGGTGACTTGTGGGCCGGCTTTCATGCCGACATTCTGTGCGGTCGACCTGTCCGGTGACGGGCAGACGGTTCTCACGCGGGCGGGGCTTTGGACCGAAGCGGACGGGCTGATGCCGATCAGCGGTCCTACGGACGGTTGGGAAAGCATCGCGCTCTCTGATGACGGAACGACCGTCGTGGGCAACGTCAGGAAGACGGATGAGCCTCTCGGTTCGCGTACCGAGGCGGCAAAGTGGCTTGGTGGATCTGAGTGGCTGGCTCTCGGAGGTTTGCCGAATACGAGTCCTTGTGGGTCGAGCTATACCTCGGCCTACGATGTCTCCGGCGACGGCACGGAGATCGTCGGCTTGGCCTGGATCGGAATGTCTTGCGTAGGCAGCGCTCATGGTTTCAACTGGAACGAGAGCGACGGGATGACGGACCTCGGCGCACTGGTGGATGGGCGCGCTAGTCGAGTCAATGCCATCTCGGCAGATGGAATGACGCGTGTCGGATGGAGCGATACGGAATTCGGCTCCCGCCTTGGCGCGATTTGGGATGAAAACGGTCTGCGCTGGTTCGAAGGGCCCGACTCGGCGAACTATGTGGGAGAGGCACACGGCGTCAATTCGGACGGTACGATCGTCGTCGGCGGTGGTTACTCGAGGCTGGGCGATCCCAACAGCTACTTTGAGGCTTGGGTATGGCGCGAAGAGACAGGGGTCGTTTCTCTCGGGCCGGCGCGCGGGCTTCGTGGTGATGTCGTCGACGGACAAAACCTCGCACGAGATCTCAGCGACGATGGGAGCGTGATCGCCGGGCAGACCACGATGTTCCTTCTTGGTCAGCAGTGGGCTTGGATCTGGACTGAAGCGAACGGCATGGAAATGCTGCAAGACTATCTTCGCCGACTCGGCGACGATGATGTACGCAGCATCGTTTGCGAGTCCGACCGTTCTTCGCTCGGACCTGCCTGCACGGGCTGGGATTTCTGGAATGTTGCGGCCGTGTCGAACGACGGCTCGGTGATCGTCGGGACGGGTAGGAATCCGGACGGTCTTTGGGAAGCATTCATGATCCGGACGCGCTGAGCCGCGCTTTTCTTTCCGACGATCCGGCGCGTGGCATTCTGTGCAGTACTCGTATTCTGCCGTGCAGGTCCTAGCCGGGCTCCGGATTCCGACTCGGTCTTCGCCTCGGAGCTCCAGCGGCAAGATGGTCTACAGCCGCTGGGCTCCGGGTTTTTTCTCGAAAGGGGCTAACAAGGCAGGGTGAGTGACTTATTTATTTGTTTGTTCGGGGTGTTCGGTGCTACCCTCCGCGCTCGAGTCGTTGCTCGAGAAACCAAGCGACGGGGGCTTGCCATTCGACAGGTCTTTCGGCGCGCAATCTGTGCTTAGGCATTTTTCCACCGGAGGGAACAAGCTCATGCAAAAGCGTTATCTGACACGATCCATCATCATCCTCGCACTGCTCGTCATCGGCGGAAGCCACACGCTCGCTGCCGAAGGGGACTGGCTGGTCCGCGGACGGCTGCTCGTCGTCGATCCCAATGCTTCCTCGTCGGGAACCCTCAATACCCTCGATGTCGATAGCAACTTCACCGTCGAGGTCGATGTCAGTTACTTCTTTACAGATCGTATCGCCATCGAGGCGATTGCGGCGACGACCTCTCATACCGTGACTCTGAGGGACGTCGACTCCGGTGAGGTCATGGATCTCGGCAGCGCGTCCTTGCTTCCACCGACCGTTCTCCTTCAATATCACTTTGTACCGGACGGAAGTATTCGCCCCTACATTGGAGCGGGCATCAACTATACGATCTTCTACGAGCAAAGCGGCATGCTGGCGGATCTAGACGGCCTAGACGGAAGTTTCGGGTTGGCGGCTCAACTCGGTGTCGATTTCATGCTCAGCGATACGCTTTCCTTCAACGTTGATCTCAAGTACATCGACATGTCCACCACCGTATCGAGCAACGGTACCAAGCTGGCTGATCTCACGATCGATCCCTTGGTTCTCGGCTTTGGAGTCGGTTGGCGTTTCTAGCTTTTCGTATCAAGACGTCGAGTTCGAGCGGGCGGGCGGCGATGCCCGCCCGTTCAGTTTGGAGAGCACGAAGGTCGTCCACTGCGGATTCTCTTGAGCTTCTCGACGAAGGTCGTCCGCTTGAGATCGAGTAGGCTCGCCGCCTGCGCCTTGTTCCCGCGCGTGATTTCGAGAGATTGCAGGATCAAAGAGCGTTCGAGCTCGTTGACGATGGATCTGAAGTCGAGTCCATCTTCTGTGACTTGAACCGGCATCGATGACGGCGCCATCTCTCCGCTGATCTCGTGAGGAAGATCCCCGATTTCAATATGCTCACGGGTTCTCGACATGACGGTTGCGTACTCGACGACATTCTCGAGTTCTCGGACGTTGCCCCGCCATTCGTGTCGCGTCAGCAGGCGCATGACGTCCTGAGACAACTCCTTGTCGGGTAGGCCGTGCTGCTGACAGTACTTGTGGATGAAGTGATTCGTCAGCAGAGGGATGTCTGTGTGTCGCTCTCGCAGGCTCGGCACATGAAGTGGGATGACATTCAGCCTGTAGTAGAGATCCTCGCGGAATTCGCCGCGCTCGACCTTGCTACGAAGATCTTCGTTCGTAGCCGCGACGACTCGTACATCGACCGGAATGGCGGTCGACGCGCCGACACGAGTGACTTCCCGATGCTGGAGAACACGAAGCAGCTTCACTTGTAGATCGGCCCTCATCGTGCTGATTTCATCGAGAAAAATCGTGCCGCCGTCGGCGAGTTCGAAACGTCCGGGCCGGTCGCGATCCGCACCGGTGAACGCGCCCTTGACA
Source organism: Acidobacteriota bacterium (assembly GCA_027021395.1). GTDB lineage: Bacteria > Acidobacteriota > Polarisedimenticolia > J045 > J045 > JALUUK01. The sequence goes on along the minus strand of JALUUK010000681.1, from coordinate 1,504 downwards.
TGGCCGAAGAGCTCGGACTCGATGAGGTTCTCCGGAATGGCGCCGCAGTGTACCGGAATCAGAGGGCCGTCTTTGCGCACGGGGTGTCGATAGTGCAGCGCTTGAGCGATCAGTTCCTTGCCGACACCGCTCTCGCCGGTGACGAGAACCGTGCTGTCGACCACCGAAACTTTCTCGAGGAGTTGAAAGACCCGTTGCATCGCCGGACTTCGCCCGATGATACGGTCGAAGGACGTGCGCTGAAGCAGTTCCTTTCGAAGCCTCGAATTTTCTTCTTTGAGGCGCCGATGTTCCACCGCCCGGTCTAGGGTGACTCGCAATTGCGCCATGGCAAAAGGTTTGGGCAGGTAGTCCGCCGCACCGTCGCGCATGGCCGCCACTGCGGAGTGCACGGTCGCGAATCCCGACATGACGACTGCCACGAGCCCGGGGTATTCGCTACGGGCTTGTCGCATGAGTTCGAGTCCGCCCATTCCCGGTAGCTTGACGTCGGTCAGCAGGATGTCCGCCGGTTCATCGATCAGCATCTCCCAGGCTTCCTCGGCTCGCGAAGCACCGCGTACGGCGTGACCGAACTCTGAGAGGTACTGAACGATGGTTCGCAAAAGGCCCGGGTCATCGTCGACTACGACGACGTTCCAGTGGTACCGCTTCTCGGCATTCGTGTTGGCTGATCCGGTCGCTACGCTCGACATTTTTCTCCCAAACCTCCCGTGATAGGTCGCCGACGTACGGAATTCTCCGCATTGGTGCGCCGTCGCATCCCGAACATGATCTCTGACCCCGCCGGGTGTCAAGACTTTGTCCTCTTTGCCGAAGAGTAAATGTTTGGCCGTCGCTCCCGCCGGCCGGCACGGGCCGCTTCGTCCGTGTCGGGGCCATTGTAACCCCCTGTTCGAGTTGAACTAAGGAGAAAACGGGTCGAAGTAGGGGTGCATTCGGCATGTGCTTTGCAAATCCCCCGGCGAATCAGCAGGGGAGTGCGGTGCTACGCGGAATTTTTTGCCTGATCCTCATGATGATGAGTTCGGCGCTCGCGTCGGCGACGACCGTTCCGCCGGCGATCAAGCTTGCGCCGACGGAAGAGGAACTCGCCTCGTTGAGGCAGGAAGTCGAGCAGGCCAAGGATCGGCGGTCCTGGGAAGCTGCGGCTTGGACCCTGCTCGATGCTCTCGATCGTAAAGGTGCCTCGCAAGGAGCGGAGGCTCTCTGGATCGTCGACCAATTGCTGACGACGCATACGGATCACCCGATCTTGCTCTGGCGTCGTGGAGGGGCTCGCCGTCGGTTAGCTGACACTTCCGGAGCGATGCAGGATTTTGAGCGACTGGTGAAGGCGGCTCCTTCGCATCCACTCGCTGCTAGAGCGCTGCGCGCGCTCCCGGCACTCTACCTCCGAGACGGATTTCCCCAAAAGAGCGCTGCGGCGGACGAGCGGCTGATTCAGGCCGGCCTTGCCGACCCGGTCGCCGTATTGACCCGCCTAGCTCGCACCTACGCTGTG
>JALUUK010000680.1 GCA_027021395.1 Acidobacteriota bacterium | reverse complement strand
CAACGGCGGTGGCGGTCGAGAGCGGCGACGAGCTCAATTCGCCGCGCCAATGGCCGCGGGAATTGCGTTCGGCCAACAGGACCGCTCGAGCCTGCGTCAGGGCTCGAGCGAGCCGGTCGTCGAGCTGACCGAAAGTGGTGCTCGTGCGGTTGCCGGATGGGGTCATGGACATCGACAATGGTCCGTGGAGGGTCGAAGGGGAAGGCGCGACGTCGTGCCGTCAGACCACGTCATCATACTACCTGGCAAGCCATGTCGTCACATTACAGGTATGACGTCATCGTCGTGGGGGGCGGACACGCCGGTGCGGAAGCGGCAGCGGCAGCAGCGCGCGTCGGAGCGAAAGTGGCACTCCTCACGACGAACCTCGATACGATCGCTCAAATGAGCTGCAACCCGGCGATCGGCGGCGTGGCCAAGGGCCAGATCGTGCGCGAGATCGACGCGCTCGACGGGCTGATGGGCCGAGCCATCGATGCGACGGGAATCCAGTTCCGCTTGCTCAACCGGCGCAAAGGGCCGGCCATGCACGGCCCTCGAGCGCAAGCCGACAAGCGAGCCTACCAATGGGAGGTGCGACATCGGCTGGAACAGGAACCGAACATCGCGCTCTGCCAGGAACGGGTGGAAGACCTGCTGTGCGAGGCATCGGAGGAGGGTCATCGCGCCTGTGGCGTTCGAGTCGCCGGGGGGGCGGAATACCTCGCAGGGGCCGTCGTCCTGACGACCGGGACGTTCCTCCAGGCGATCATGCACACGGGAGAAGCTCGAGTCGCGGGCGGCCGGGCAGGGGAGGGGACCTCGACCGGAATCAGCGCCGCCCTGCGCCGGCTCGGTTTCCGCATCGAGCGATTCAAGACCGGAACACCGCCACGCGTGCACGGCGGTACGCTCGACTTCCAATCGATGGAACGGCAAGACGGCGACGATTCGCCGCAACCCTTTTCCTTCCTCACCGAACAGCTCACCCAAGACCAGCTCCCGTGCTGGATCACGCACACGAATGAAGCGGTGCATGAGATCATTCGAGCCAACCTCGAGCGAGCACCGATGTACAGCGGCCAGATCCGGACGAGCGGGCCGCGATACTGCCCGTCGATCGAAGACAAGGTCGTGCGATTCGCGGACAAGTCGAGCCATCAGCTTTTTCTGGAGCCGGAGGGACGGCGTACGGCCGAGTTCTACGTCAACGGCATCTCGACGAGCCTGCCGCGCGACGTGCAAGATGCCGTCATCCGCCGCATCCCGGGACTCGAACGAGCCCAGATCATGCGTTACGGATATGCCGTCGAATACGACTACTGCCCGCCCGATCAACTCTGGCCGTCGCTCGAAGCCAAACAGGTCCGTGGCCTCTATCTCGCCGGTCAAATCAACGGCACCACCGGCTACGAAGAAGCCGCCGGACAGGGCCTGCTCGCCGGAGCCAACGCGGCGCTCTCTCGGACCGGACAAGACGCCATCGTGCTCGGGCGCGAGGAAGCCTATCTCGGCGTCCTGATCGACGACCTCGTCACCTGCGGCGTCGATGAACCCTATCGCATGTTTACGAGCCGGGCGGAGTTCCGACTCCTCCT
>JALUUK010000679.1 GCA_027021395.1 Acidobacteriota bacterium | reverse complement strand
GACCGGCTTGACGATCTACCTCGGGAGTGTGTGGCCCGAGCCGATGCGGGGTGCGGCGATTGTCGGCGACGTGGGGGGCAATCTGGTCCATCGAAAACGCCTGGAACGCAAACCGGAGTCCCTGGAGTATGTCGGGCGGCGCATCGATGCGAAGTCGGAATTCGTCGCGTCCAAGGATATCTGGTTTCGTCCGGTTCAATTCGCCAACGCACCCGACGGCACGCTCCATGTCATCGATATGTACCGGGAGGTCATCGAACATCCGGCGAGCCTGCACCCGATCATCAAGAGGCATCTCGACTTGACGAGCGGCAGGGATCGCGGGCGCATCTACCGGATCGTGCCGGAAGACGCGAAACCGCTCCCGGTCGCGCCCCTGTCGAAGGCGACAACCGAACGGCTCGTCGAACTGCTCGCTCACCCCAACGGCTGGCACCGCACGACCGCGGCGCGGCTGCTCTATGAACGGCATGATCTCACCGCCGTGCCGGCGTTGATCAAGATGGCGGAGAGTTCCGCAAGCCCCGACGCGAGGATCTTATCGCTCTATGCGTTGCGATCGCTGGGGGCCATCAACCCCGATACACTTGCCATTGCATTGTGGGACAAGGATCCTCATGTCCGTGTGCATGCACTGCGCGTCGCCGAGTCGAGTCTTGACGCGTCGCCCGTTCTTCGATCCCGTGTCGCCGTGCTGGCGAACGACAACGACATACGGGTTCGTTACCAAGCCGCCTTTACGCTCGGCGAACTGCCGGTCAATCTCAAGATCAAACCGCTGATGTCGCTGGTGCGCCGAGACGCTCAGAATCGGTGGATCGCCCTCGCCGTTCAGAGTTCACTGGCGGAGGGGTGCGGTGCGGCGCTGCGAGCGTTGCTTCAGGACGAGTCGTTCGCCGCGACGAAAGAGGGAAAGCGGTGGATCCGAACGCTGGCCGTTCAGATCGGCCGGCAACAGCGAGCCGACGACGTGGCCGCCGTGCTGAAGCTGATTACCGATCAGAAACTCGACGCGGGCTTGCTGGCGGAACTGATTCGAGGCTTGCAGCCGAAGCGCGGCACGCCGCTGGCAAAGCAGTTGGCGGCGCTCAAGAGCGGCGCAGCGAGGGAAGCGACCGCCAAGCTCGTGGCACACGCCGCCAGCGTGCTCGACGGCGACAAGGGATCGGCGGCAGAGCGTATCGATGCGATCCGCGTGCTTTCGTTGTCGACGTTTTCCGAGCAGCGTGAGCGGTTCGATGAGCTTCTCCTCCCGACCCAGCCGCCGCGGCTCCAGCATGCCGCCCTGGCGACACTGGCTCAATTCGACGATCCCGCGGTCGCCGATGTCGTTCTGGAGCGATGGACGGCATTCAGTCCGAAACTGCGGCAGCAGGCGGGGGATGTCCTCGCATCGCGAGCGCCGTGGGCTACGAAACTGCTCGATGCGATCACCCGGCAGGAGATTCCGTTGGCCGATGTGAGCACCGCGCGCCTTCAGACACTGGCGAATCATTCCGATGCGTCGATTCGAAAGCGAGTGAAGGAGCTCCTTTCGCGTACGCTCAATCCCAATCGACAGGAAGTGCTCACCGCCTATC
>JALUUK010000678.1 GCA_027021395.1 Acidobacteriota bacterium | reverse complement strand
ATCGGCGCAGATCTTGACTTGACGAAAGTTTCGAGCCGGAGCGCTGCGGTCTTCCAGCCATGCCGGAGCGCGCATCTTCTCTTCCCACTCGACGATGGCCTCTCGTTCCCGATCGCTCAGATCCGACGCTTGCGGACTCAGGTCGAACGCAGCCGCATAGTGCTCGACCAGCGTGCTCTTGAGAACCTTTTCGCTCAGTCCGAAGACCCCGAGTTCGCGAAGCGATGTGACGTAGCGACCCATCAAATCCCGAACGCTCCTGCGAAACTCCGGCGATGGGACCGCGAGAATCTCCGCCATCCTCCGGTGAGGAAAATCGAAGAGTATATTGCCTACGACCACTCGTCCTCCCCCGATACATCCTGCACCTGTCCCGGATATCTTCTTCCCCCCGACGCTGAGATCATTGACGCCGCGACGACTCGCATCGATTCCGAGCGAACGCAGGGCGGCGACGGCCGGATCGAGAGACTTGCCGTAGAGTTTGTCTAGACGCTCGAATGCCGACACCACGGGACTCGAGATCTGAAAGAAGAGCTGGTTTTCGTCGAGATAGACCGGACCGCCCCCGATTCGACGTCGAATCAGAGGCCAGCGCCTTCGCTCCAGTGCATATCGGTCGATCTCCGAAGTCGAACGATGGAAACCGATACCGACATAGGGTGTATCGGGACGACAAAAGGACAGCACTGGATCTTCACCCGGCACCATCGCCGCCGGAATGCCGTGCCAGAGACTCTGAGATCGCAGCGCAGAGACCGTTCCGACATCAATGATTCTCAGCACGTCTGCCATTTGCTGATCTCGCCCTGTTGCCGAAGAGATGGAATTTTCACCTAAGTTTTCCGGAAGAGGGGCTTCACCGCAACACCTTTTGGCGTTATGATCGCCGCGGAAAGTTCATGAGAAGCCCCGCAACGTCGCTGCTGTGGTCCCGGGCCGGCATGGTCCTGATGGGGCTATTCATCGTTTGGTGTCTGCAGCTTGCCTTCTCGGTGATCGCCCTAAAAGAAGCAGACGAAAGAGTCCTGGTGGTTTTTCGCCAGCTGGCGGATTTTCAAACCGATCTTCGTGCACTGGAGATCATCAGTCCTATCGAACGATCTCGGCGCCAGGATGCCGCCGATCTCGTTGCTACCTCACTTGCCGAACTCGAAAAATTGGGATCCGCGCCTATCCCGCTCGATGCAACGATTGGAACCGTCCGCGAGAGGCTCAGCAAGGCGCAACGACTAGCAGCACGATTGCAATCCGAGACGATGACTCGTGACGAAGGCCATGCCGTAGGCAACGCGTACTTGAGCGAATTGCACCACGCGAGCGCAGCCGTTGAACGAATTCTTGCGGCATACAATGCCGAGTTGGCTTCGACCCGGCACGACATGTCACAGCATTGGACGAAGTTCGGTGTCATGGGAATCATCGCATGCTGCCTCGCTTTGATTCTCTGTGTCGTCTTTGAACTCCGCCGGCGGGATCTCGACAAGCTCTACCGGCGTGAAACGGCTCTATTGAATCTTCGGGAGGAACTACAAAAGAGGGAAAAGCTCGAGTCCTTGGGGCAGCTCGCCGGGGGAATTGCTCACGACTTCAACAATCTGCTCACCGGACTGATCGGCAACATATCGCTCGCGCGGGCTTCTCTAGCTTCGTCTTCCGATACGGAGAGCATTCCCGCTCTGCTCAACGCTGCGGAATCCGCATGCCTGCGCGCCAAGCGCTTGACGGATCAGCTTCTGACCTTCGCCAAGGGTGGAGCGCCTCGCAAGGAACACATCGATACGGAAAGAATGATCCGCGAAGTCGTCGGCTTTTGTCTGAGAGGCTCCAATACCGTCGCGGATATTCGCCTTCCGCCCGTCCTCTGGCCTCTTCATGCCGACGAGGGACAAGCGAGCCAACTGCTGCAGAACCTCGTCATCAATGCGCGCCAAGCCATGCCCGAGGGCGGGACCATCCGCGTCACCGCCAAGAATCTGCGCGTCGCCGCATCAAAAGACGATGCATCTTTGCCGCTCGAAGCGGGGCGCTACGTCGTCCTCTGCGTCGTCGACGAGGGACCCGGCATTTCCGCCGACGACATGAGCAAGATCTTCGATCCGTATTTCACTACACGCCCGAAAGGAACCGGACTCGGCCTGAGCACCGCCTTTTCCATCGCTCGTCGACACGGGGGGCATATTCGCGTCGCCTCGACACCCGGCCGCGGCGCTTCTTTCTTCGTGTACCTACCGGCCGGCCATCCCTTCCGTACGGCAAAGAAGGAGCAGGCCGAACCACTCCCGCAAAGCCGTATTCCGGGCCTTCGCGTTCTGGTCATGGACGATGAAGAACTCGTACGTTCCGTAGCAACGAAAATGCTCGAACGGCTCGGCTGCATCGTAACCGAGTCTTGCGACGGCAGCGAAGCCGTCCGGATCTACGAAGAAGCACTGTGCGACGGGACCCCATTCGATATGGTCTTGATGGACTTGACGGTGGCCGGAGGGATGGGCGGTAAGAGGGCGACCAAGATGATTCTGGCAAGCGATCCCAACGCTCGCATCGTCGTCACGAGCGGCTACTCGGCAGATCCCATCATGGGTGAATTCGAGCGTTACGGGTTCTCCGCATCCGTCGCCAAGCCGTTCCGTCTCGAGGACCTAGGCCGATGCCTCCGCGAAATCCGAGAAGCGCCAAGCGCCAATGCGCAAAACCAAGCTGGTTGACCAGCCCCACCTCGTCCTCCGGCGCGCTAGTCGAGGCCGAGTTTTCTGCGCACCTCTTCGACGCAATGCTCGAGCCTCTGTTCGTCGGCGGATGCGAAGGCCGGACCGGATTCACGACAATCGCGGGCGATATTTCTGGTAGCCTCCAAGGTGTTGCAAAGAGCGCGAAAAGAGGCGCACTTGCTCATCATCTCTTCGACTTTTTCGCAGATCCGTTCCGGTGCTTCGCCGTCGAGCACTTCCGATAGGCGCTCGAAAGCCTCGCGGCAAGCTTGGTCGTCCGGATCCGGCATGACCGAAGGTCGCTCGCTAGTGTCGCTCATGAGTCGACATTCCTTCTCCCGCCGCCCCGATCGCACCCAAAAAATGTGATAGCTTTCCTCGCAGAGTCATACGCGCACGATGAAGTCTCATCTTGACCGCGGACTCCTTGATCTCGAGCACGGCCGCCGTTTCCTTCGTGCTTAGACCCTCGACATCGCGTAGCACGAAAACGACACGCTGATCAGACGGCAAGTCCAGCGTTGCGCGCTCTAGCGCCGCTCTCAATTCGCCCCGACGCAAGATCTCTTCCGGGAGTTGGGACCAATCGGCAATCTCCGGTTCGGAATCCCCTCCCCATTCGATAACGTTCGACTCCTTGCCCCTTACGTCGTCCATGGGAAGCTCGCGGGATGCGGCGCGAGATCCCGGCCGGCGACGCATCAAACAGTGATTCGACGCGACCCGAAACAACCATGTCTTCAGCGCCTTCGGACTTTCCACTTTCGCGAGTCCCTGATATGCCTTGATGAGCGTCTCTTGAAAAACGTCTTCGCCGTCCTGGCGGTGGCCGCACATGCGAATCCCGAACGCGAGCAGCCGGCGACCGTACTTCCCGACGAAGAGATCGAATGCACGATCTTCGCCCTTTCGGACGGCCTCGAGTATATCCGTGTCGCTTGTCGCCGTTCCCACCTCGACCTCGCATCCTGATCGGCTCGAGTATATACCGCAGCGCGCTGAAATGTGAGCGATGCGTTCATGCCGCCCTCCGGTCTCGCTGAATCATGTAGTACACGACGGGAACGACGACGAGCGTCAGAACCGTCGAGGCCAAAGAGCCTGCGATCAACGATATCGCCAAGCCCTCGAAGATCGGATCGAAGAGAATCACGATGGCCCCGACGACCACGGTTCCGGCCGTCAACAAGATCGGGCGGAAGCGAACCGCTCCGCCTTCGAGAACGGCATCCTTCAATCCTCGCCCACGCGCAACCGCGAGATCGATAAAGTCGATCAGAAGGACCGCATTTCGCACCATGATGCCGGCGAGCGCGATAAAGCCGATCATCGACGTCGCCGTAAAGAAGAATCCCATCAAAGCGTGCGCAGGAAGAATTCCAACCAGAGACAAGGGAATGGAGATCATCATCACCAAGGGCACCTTGAAGGACTTGAACCAACCGATGATGAGAATGTAGATCAGCACCATCACGACGGCGAATGCCGCTCCAAGATCGCGAAAGACTTCATAGGTGATCTGCCATTCACCATCCCATTTCACGGAAGGAATGTCCTCCGACCAAGGTTCGTCCCGATAGAATTGTTCGACGCCCGCTCCGGAAGACGTCTCGAGCTTGTCGATCTTCGCTGCCATATCCAAGATCGCGTAGACCGGGCTCTCCGCCTCACCCGAAACGTCTCCGGTGACGTAGACGACCGGACGAAGGTTCTTTCGATAGCGGTATGGTTCGCTCGCTCTCTCTTCGACATGGCTCACTTCCGCCAGATCGACCGTTCGGCCTTCGCGTGCACGCATCGGCAGAGCCCCTAGCTCCGCCGTATTCGAGCGCAGATGCCGCCGCAACCGCACTTCGATGGGGATATCCTCGGCCGCCTCCGGAACGTGCAACAGTCCGGCCGAGGTCCCGCCGAGCGCTGCACTTAGAGATTGCGCGATCTCTCCTGCGCTCACGCCGTGCAAGCCGCTTTTTTCTCCATCGACGACGAAGTGCTGCTCCACCTGCGGAGCTTCCACATACCAATCGACATCGACGACACCGTCGGTCTCTTCGAAGATCGTCTTGACTCGTTTGGCGAGCGCTAGACGCTCCTCGTCGTTGGGGCCGTAGATCTCCGCAACCAAGGTGGAGGCCACGGGCGGGCCCGGGGGAACTTCAGCAATCTTGATGCTCGCTCCGTATCGCCGGCCGATCTTCTCTGCGATCGGCCGAATGGACTTGGCGATGTCGTGGCTCTTTCGATCGCGAAGCGTCTTGTGATCGAGATTCACCTGGATGTCCGCCATGTGGGCCGACTGTCTCAGATCGTAGTGCCGAACCAAGCCGTTGAAATTGACGGGCGACGCCGTTCCCACATAGATCTGCGTGTCGGCGACTTCCGGCACGGTTTGCAGGCCCTGCGCAATTTCGACCGCGACTCGCCGAGTCTGCTCGAGGGAAGTCCCCTCGGGCATGTCGATCACGACTTGCATTTCGCTCTTGTTGTCGAAAGGAAGCATCTTGACGGTAACCAACTTCATCGGAAACAACGCCACCGAGCCGGCGAGCAACAAGAAGACGAAGGCAAGGAACCCCCACCGCAGAGCGGGTCGATCGAGCATCGGCGAGACGATAGCCCGGTAGATGCGGTAGGTCAGAGTATGGCGCGTATCGCCTTCCTCGACCTCTCCGCTCGATTCGCGCACCGGGCCTCCCTCGCCTGAGGAGGGACCTTTCAGCAAGCGATATGCGAACCACGGTGCGGCGATCAGCGCCACCAGCAAAGAGAATGTCATCGCCAAGGTCGCCCCGACCGGCATAGGACGCATGTAAGGGCCCATCAGTCCGCGCACGAAAGCCATCGGCACCACCGCGGCGATCACCGTAAGGGTTGCGAGAATGGTCGGGTTTCCTACCTCGTTCACGGCATCGATGGCCGCGGCGAGCGCTCGCTTCTTGGTGAACGACAGATGCCGGACGATGTTCTCGACCACGATGATCGAATCGTCCACGACGATACCGGTGACGAAGATCAGTGCGAAGAGAGTCACTCGGTTGAGCGTATAGCCGAGGATATAGTACACGAACAACGTCAAAGCGAAGGTGACCGGCACCGAAATGAACACGACCAAGCCGCCGCGCCAACCGAGAAAGAGCGCGATCACCACGGTCACGGAAAGAATCGCTCCAAGAAGGTGTTTGAGCAGTTCTCCCGCCTTCTCGGAAGCCGTCTCGCCGTAGTTTCGCGAAATGCTCACCTTGACGTCACCCGGAATCAGCCGGCCGCGCATCTCTTCGATCTTGTTCAGCGCGTTGTCGACCACATGAGCTGCGTCGACTCCCTTTCGCTTCGAAACCGCCAGTGTCAATGCGGAATAGAGGCCGCCTGCGTGGTTCTTTCCGCCGGCGGCATCGACGTCTTGCATGTGAAGAACGAGCCGATCGATCTCTTCTGCTCCGTCCTCGATCTCTGCGATATCCCGAAGATAGATCGGGCGCTGTTCGTGCACGCCGACAACCACGCCGCCCACATCCTCGGCGCTTTTCAAGAAGGCATCGACCTCGACGATCACTTGACGATCCATCCGATCGAAGGTGCCCGCACGCGCCGCTGCGTTCCGCCCCGAAATGGCGCGCAATACACTGGGGATATCGACTCCCGACATCGTCATTCGAGACGGATCGAGGTAGACGGACAACAAGCGTCGGCGCCCGCCGATCAGCGTCATCTCAGACAGACCGTCGAGTTGAGAAAGTTCGCGTTTGACTTCCGCTGCGATCGAGCGCATCTCGAAATCGTCGCGGGTCTCGCTCCAGAATGTCAACGCCAGCACCGGCACATCGTCGATCGAACGGGCTTTGACCAGGGGAGGCGACGCTCCGCGAGGAATGCGGTCCATGCCCGAAGCAAGCTTTTCGTAGACCTTGACGAGACTGGCCTCTTCCTCTTCGCCGACCACGAAGCGAACGATCGTCATGGCGCGACCGGGCATCGAGACCGAGTAGACGTACTCGACGCCCGGAATCTCCCACATCCGCTTTTCCAACGGAATAGTGAGGCGGTTTTCGACCTCCTCGGCCGATGCGCCCGGCAGTTCGACGAATACGTCGACCATCGGCACGACGATCTGAGGCTCTTCTTCCCGCGGCGTATTCATCACCGCGAACGCCCCGAGCGCGATCGCCGTCAGGACCAGCAGCGGCGTCAATTTCGATTCGATGAATGCGCGAACGATCCGTCCGGCCGGGCCGAGATCTCCGGTCATGATGATCGTCTCCTTACGACGGTGCTTCCGTCACGCAAGAGAGCCGGCGGTTCGAGAATGAATTCCTCTTCGGCGGCAAGACCGGCCAGCACCTCGACCTGATCACCGACCCGACGGCCCAGACGCACCCAGCGCAAGCGCGCAACACTTTGCTCATCGACGACGAAGATTCCCTGCACTTGACCCCGTCGAACGACCGCATCGGAAGGAACCAGCAAGACCGGAACGGTTTCGCGCGAGAAGATCACCCGAGCAAACATACCGGGCTTGAGCCGGAATCCAGGATTGTCGACGTCGATCTCGACATCGAAGGTGCGGCTTTGGGAGTCACCCGAAGGCACGACACGGGATACGGGGATTTCCCGGCTCCATTCGGCAGCCTCGATCTCGACCGTCGCCGGAGATCCGGGTGCAAGTCCGGAGACTTCCCGTTCGGGAACTTTGGCGATGACCTTGACTCGGGAGGTCTGCTCCACGACGAATGCGCGAAGACCGGGTTGCACC